>NZ_JAFQQZ010000006.1 GCF_017410345.1 Methanobrevibacter sp. | reverse complement strand
AAAAATAATTTAATTTTAGTTATTCATTAAGTCATTCATTTAAAAAATAATTTAATTTTAGTTATTTCATTAAGTCATTCATTTAAAATAATAATTTCATTTTAGTAAAATCATTTAACCTGGTAAAATTTAAGAAAATAATATATATCATATTAACCTAATAGATAAATAAGAAAAATGGGGATTTTTCTTTTTGTGAATTTAAAAATATTAGGGATTGTTTTATGAGTAATGATTCTAGGAATAAAAGCTTAACTAGCTCTCATTCTAAGGATTCTCTTTCTAAACAGGAATTGGCTGATTATATATTGTCTTCATATGATTCCGGAAAGACAATGATGGAGATTGCTGAAGACATAGGCAGAAGCAAAATCTATGTCAGCAATGCCCTTCATCAATTCTTGAGTGATGAGGAGATCAAGGTCCGCCAATATGAAAAGATAAGGGGAAAGAATAAGCTTGACTTTTCAAGGTACAAGAGCACTTCTGGGATTTATAGAGTTAGCTTTGTTCAAAATAAGAGAAATGGAAACGACTATTGGTCATATCAATATTATGAAAACAGCAAGCTGAGAAGGATTGTTTCTGTAAACCTATATAAATTGAAGGTCATCGTCTTGGAGAAAGGTTTGGATTGGATGGAATTCACCGAGGAAGCAAGCCAATTGGTCCTGAAATATAAGGAAACATATGATGAGTCCTCTTTGGAAAGATCCAACAAGACAGGCTTCTTCAGGGTAACCAAGCGTAAGACCAATACAAAGCAAGGGTATACATGGGCCTATTCATTTAAGGAGAAGAATAAGCTCAACTTTGTCAGTTCAGTTGACATCAGCAGACTCAAATCAAAGGTTTTGGCCAATGGATGGGAATGGATTGAACTGAATGAAGAGGCTACAAGATTGGTTGAGGAAAATGCCAAGAAGTTACAATAAGCCTTGATTAATATTGTTTTTTATGATTCTTTTTCTTCTTTTTAGCCTATCTTTTCTTCCAATTTTGATACTTAATCAGATTAATTATTCTTTTTTTAATTTATTAGACAGCTATTTTTTTTATAATTTTTCTTTCAAATTCTTTTTAATATTCTTTCAAATCTTTTTGATAATTTTTCTTTTAGATTCATTATTTTTAGAAATATTTAATTAATCCAATTAAGATAAATATAATATTATATTGAATTTTATAAAAGTTTAAATAAAATAAACTATAATAGATTTATAATTATTGAAATAGGAAAAAATGCTATTTGCTTTTAAATTAGATTTTTTTTATGATAATCAAATGATTTAATTTATTGCTTTATTCGGTGATAATATGTGTGGAATTGTTGGTTGTGTATTGAAAAATGATAAGGTGGCTCCAATCCTATTGGATTCAATCTCCAAGTTGGAATATAGGGGTTATGACTCTATCGGTTTGGCCACCGCTTGTGAAGGGAGGATCAATCTTAAGAAGGATGCCGGCAAGATTGAGGAAGTCGATTCAAAATTGAACTTTGCAGATATGCCAGGCACTTACGGAATTGCCCATGTAAGATGGGCAACCCATGGAGACCCAAGCAAGGAAAACTCACACCCACACTTGAATTCCGCCGGAACCATTGCTGTAGTTCACAATGGTATCATTGAAAACTATTTGGCCATTAAGGAAGATCTGATCTCTGAAGGATATGAATTCAAATCCGATACAGACACAGAAGTAATTCCACACTTGCTTGATAAGTTCATGAAAGAGGGATTGGATTTGGAAAAGGCGGTTCGTAAGGTCATAGGTGTAATTGAAGGTGCTTATGCTCTTGCAGCCATTTGCTCCGATGAGCCGAATAAGGTAGTGGCAACCCGTAAGGACAGTCCTTTGATTGTTGGAATCGGTGAGGAGGAATACTTTGTCGCATCAGACTCTCCCGCTATCTTGAAATACACAAACAATATCTCATACCTTGAGAAAGGTGAGATTGTAATACTTACTGAAGATGGTGTTACATTCAAGGGTGCCAATGACAAGGTGATTGAAAAGGAGATTGACGTATTGGATTGGTCTCCTGAAATGGCTGAAAAGGAAGGATATGACCACTTCATGATCAAGGAAATCAATGAGCAGGATGTGGCAATCAGGAATACCTTAGCAGAAAAGGATAAGATTAAAGCTATTGTTGATGAAGTTAAAGGAACAATAAACAGAGTCGTTTTTGTTGCATGCGGAACATCTTACCATGCTTCCCTTACTGGAAAGTATCTGATTGAATCATTGGTGGGAATTCCTACCGAGGTCTTGCTCGCTTCCGAGTTCAAGTATTCTGCCAAGGCATTGAATGATCAAACCCTTGTGATTTTCATTTCCCAATCAGGTGAAACTGCAGACACCTTGAAGGCATTGGATGCTGCAAAGAAGGTATCTAAAACCTTAGCCATTGTAAATGTCAGAGGAAGCTCTGCTACAAGAAGAGCAGATTATGTAATCCAAACTCAGGCAGGACCTGAAATTGGTGTTGCAGCTACCAAGACCTATGTAAGTCAATTGATAGCCATTTACCTATTCTCTGCATTGCTTGCAGATGATGAGGGCTTGCTTAAAAGATTGGAGAAAGTTCCAGATTACATTGATGAGGTTCTTAAAAAACAAGGAATTATCCGTGAAATCTCCCATTTATACAAGAGGGATAAGGATGCATTCTTCATTGGAAGAGGATTCTCATACCCAATTGCATTGGAGGGAGCTTTGAAATTGAAGGAAATTTCATATATTCATGCTGAAGGATATGCGGCAGGTGAGCTTAAGCATGGTCCTATCGCATTGATTGATGAGCACATTCCTGTTGTGGTGGTTGCACCTCCAGGAGAGGACTACAAGAAGATCATGAGCAATCTGCAGGAAGTTAAGGCAAGAGGTGCCGATATTTTAGGTATTGGTGCAATTGGAGACAAGGATTTGATTGATGAGTCTGACAATGTGTTCCTGATCAATCCTGAAGTTGATGATATCTTGGCTCCGCTTGTCTATATAGTTCCGCTACAGTTATTAAGCTATCATGTATCTGTTATAAGGAAACTGGATCCGGATAAGCCTAAGAACTTGGCCAAGTGTGTGACTGTGGAATAACCCCAAAGCTTCACGGACTTCAGTCTGTAGAACATTGACCAAAACTCTTTCCACTTATTGGGAGGAGTTACTTTTTTTTATTTTTTATATAATAGTCTATTTTTAATTTTTTGCCATTTTGATCTATTTTTAAAAAAAGAATTAATGAGATTATTTTCTTCCGCTTCCAACTTTAAGAAGAGGAATCTTACTCATTGTAAAAATCAATAGCCAGCTTAATCCTATTATTATGATTGAACTTGCAGGCAGCCAGAAATATGCATTTGTGTTTACGATTGGTGCCAAAAATCCCTTATACATGATGAGTTGCATGAGGATATAATGTGAGAAGTAGATTCCAAAACTGCATGAGGAGAACAAGACAATAACCTCTCCTAATTTTCTTTCCCTAATCATTTTTGCGCCTTCCCTAATCCATTCAACGCTTGCATACTTGAATGCTATGAAGAGCCCTATGGTTTCAAGGATTACAAAGATGTCAAAGAAATCTATTGGAGTCAAGGCATATCCACCAAGTCCCTTCAGATATATTTTTGTAAAGTGTCCGATTATTCCGATTATGAATAGCAGGCATCCGATTGCAAACATCTTCTTGTCTGAAATATTGAATTTCCTGTTGTGGATATAGGATCCCATAATGAAGTATCCAAGAACTGGGAAGAAATTGAAGATGACTCTGAAGTTGTATTTCATTTGAGGATAATCGAAAAAGCCGATTGTATAAAGTATTGAAAGAATTATTGTTATGAGTATTAGATATTCGGCTCCTTTCATTCCCTCTTCACGAATGAAGCTGCCTACAACTGGAATGAGAAGATAGACTCCAATCAATGACCATATAAACCAGAAAGGCCTTGAATAGTCCTGCACACCAAAGGCAGTATCCATAAAATAAGTCAGTGTAGGTGTATAATGCCAGACAAGTATCCCTACGATAATGTACACGATAATCCAGAATAGGAATGGCAGGAACACACGCTTGAATCTTTTTTCCAAAAACTTCTTGACTTCATACTTTCTTGTAAGAAGAAGGGAACCGCTTACTGTAAAGAAGAGGGGAACCCCTATACGTGTAAGTGAGAACACTCCACTGCAAAAGAGCCAACTGTAAAAATCGTATGAGAACAGTCTGGATACATGTCCAATAACCACTAAGATTATAGCAAGTGAACGGACTTCATCAAGATACATTATGCGATTGGGACTAATACTCATTTTACCAGCACTCAATTAAATTAAGTTTTATTCACAAGATTATATATTTTTAGTTTGATTAATAAAGATTTTTGATTTGGGTTTCTAATCATTTATTTATATTTCCTTCTTTTTTAATTGGATATTTCTTTAATTTGTATAATGAAAACTTTGAAGTTTTTTCCTAAGGAATTTAAAATCAAAGAGCTTTAGAACCAATTTAAAGCAAATCTCATTAAAGCCAATGAATTTCATAAAGACATTCATTAGGATATTTTTTATTAAGGAAACATTTTCAAGCCTTAAGAATAAATTGTATTTTTTATAATATTCTTCAAGTTCTTTAAAAATCTTCAATTTATATTCCTTTTCGCAATCGCTTAATAGGATCCATTTTGTCAAGCCCATTAATGTTTGGCTTTCAAATTCAGGAAAAGTTTTTCCATTTTTTTCCAAGGTGTTAAAGATATTCTTAAAGCCTTTATACATCTTTGTAAGATTCTCTTTGCTGAATGTCTTTGATGTGGATTTGTCATCTTCACTTTCTCTTATATTATAATAAAAGCCGTAATAATCATTTAATGAGATAATTTTTGAAGCCTTTATAAAAGCCTGAACATTGAAATAAGTGTCTTCATATAATTCATTAACTGCAAAATTAATATCATTTTCCAAAAGAAAAGACTTTTTAAAAATTTTATTCCAAATGCTTGTGGAAATCAATAATGATGGGTCCTCATCAATGGAATTTAACTCCATAACTTCTTCTTTTTTATCTAGAATATTTCTTTCTTTTATATTTGTCCCCTCTTTGGATAAATATATTCTACAGTTAACAATATCTGCATCATATTCTTTTGCCGCATTATATAACTTTTCACATATGTCCTCTTTGTAAAAATCATCTTGATCTAGAAACATTATATATTCTGATGTGGATTCCCTTATTCCAATATTCCTTCCTTTAGATGGAGAACCACTATTTTCTTCCATAAGCATTATTTTAATGTTATCATATTTTTGAGAAAGTTCTTTTAAGATATCCTTGGTATTGTCGTTTGAATTATCATCAATTATGACTATTTCAATATTTTCATATCCGAAAGTTTGATTTAATACAGAATTAAATGCATTCATAAGATATTTCTCAGCATTGTATGTGGGAAGGATTACAGATATTTTAGGATTCAAATTACCACCAATATTTACTAAACAATTAATTTTTATTTTATCTCATCAGTTTCCATTATTTTAGTTTCCATTTTTTTATTTGGTTTCTTTAATGGGTTTGTCTATTTTTATGTTTGTTTTGATAGGATCTCCTTTATGATTATCCGATCCTGATTATCAATTGATCTTGTTAATAATAAGGATATGATGTATATTACCAGTCCAATTGGAATGGCTAACCAGATTGATGTATTTATTAGATTAAATGCAATTAATAATATAATTCCACAGATTACTAACTTTCCAATGTTAATCAATATCCTATAATCCGGTTTGTAGGATGTTTTAAGAATAGGGTGAAGGATTAAAACTGTTATAAATATTTCACTTAGAACTGTAGCTATTGCAGCACCTTCATATGAAAGCATAGGAATCATTATTAAATTAAGGCAAACATTAAATATTGCAGCTAAAATGTAAATTTTTGTTACGGTGCGTTCCTTATCTATAGCATTAAGCAATATTGATCCCGCCCCATTTATGAACAGGAAGCTTACGGTCCAAATCAATATCTGCACTGTCGTATATGAAAGGGAGTATTGATGGCTGTAGATTATATCTACAATCGGACTGGCATAGAAGTATACTCCTACACTAATAGGAATAATGATCATAAGAAGATATTTTATGGACAGTTCATAGCTTACTTTGATTAAATCTTGGGATTCTTCGAAAAATTTGCTCATAACCGGGAAAACTACACTCTGATATACTACAAAAAAGGTTGTAAAGACTGTGATTATGTTATATGCAGACTTGTATAGTCCAGTAGCAAAATCTCCAGTTAAATAGGATAGCATGACAATATCTATTGAGAAGTAAATGGTATAAAAGAAATTGGTTAAGCCGAAAGGTAGGGAATTCACCAAACTTGATTTTATGAATTCGCTGTCAAGCTCAAACTTTGGGAAACCGAATCTTCTTACGTAATTGAAGAGCATATATGCAAAATAGAATGCATATGCTATTGTATAGGCTATAGCTATTGAAATGACTCCAAAATCAAATCCAATGGTTATTAAAATGAAGACCAATAAAAGGCCGCTATTCAATATGCCTCCTATTGCCTGGTATTTGACCTTTTCAAAAGCTTGGAATACCCCATTTAAGAATACTGTCATGGACATTATTGAAATTTCCACAGTGAATATCATTGTTACTAGTATTGTTGTGGTTGGGTAATTCATTAAATACAGTATAAAAAGGCTTATGAAGAATAATATGATTGCTAAAATAATCTTAAAATAGAAAATGTTGTTGACATATTTATGCAATAAGTCCTTATGCTTTGAAATTTCACGGGTTGCATATGTGCTCATTCCCAAATCCATGAATATGACACTTAAGGCAGTGAATGAAATAGCGAATGAGACTACCCCATAATCGGACACCCCAAGATATCTTGCTATAATGATGGTCCATAAGAATGCACAGAAACTAGTGATGGTCTGTGAAATGGTTAACCAACTTGTGTTTGCAAAAATGGATTTGATTTGATTCATAGTATCATCAATAATTAAAAACATTCTTAAATTTTGTTCAATTTATATAATATTAATTTATGTTAATTAATATAAATAATTAATTAATAGAGATTATTTTTTGAATATTTTCTAATAGTTGAAAATTATGACATATGATTTAAAAATTTTAAATATTATTAAAAAGATAATAATAATATTAATAATAAATTTTTATAGGTTTGTTTAGCAAAGAAATTTTTTATAATATTTTATATAAGTTGAGAAAAATGAAAGTAGATTCTAGTGAAATATTGAATGTTTTATTTTCATCAAATGATGATTTTTGCCCTTATCTGGGGGTTTCCCTTTATTCTTTTTTGAAATATAATCATGATGAATTTGAAAAGATTAACATTTTTATATTTGATGATAATATTGATAAATCCAATAAAGAAAAGCTTAATCAGATTTCAAATCAATTTAATCAAGATTTGATTTTTATTAAAGTTTCAGATATTCAATCAAAATTTGAGAATAAATTAGATTTAATGGAAAAAGAGGGAATAACTTCAATTACTACTTATAATAGGTTATTTGCATCATCTATTCTGAAAGATATTGATAAGTTGCTTTATTTAGATGCAGATTCTTTAATATTTGGTTCTTTTAAGGAATTATGGGGGTTTAACTTAGATGAATTTTATATTGGTGCTGTTGAAGATTTATTGAGCATTGATATAGTTAAAACAAATATTGGGATGGAATCCTCCAAAGGATATGTAAATGCCGGTTTCCTATTAATAAATCTTAAAAAATGGAGAGAAGTTAATATTGAAGAAAAATTCTTGGATTTTCAAACAAAAACACATGATAAGTTTATTTTTCATGATCAGGGAATTATCAATGGGGTATGTAAGGACCATATTTTGTATCTCCATCCAAAATACAATTTAATTAGTATTTTTCATGGAATTGAATATGAGAAACTGATTAAATTAGGGGGATTGACTGATTATTATGATAAAAAAACAGTTGAGGATGCTCAAGAAAATCCAGTTTTTGTCCATTTTTCAGGTGGGGATTTGAATAGGCCTTGGTTTAATAAGGAACAACCATTTCATAAGATTTATTATGAATATGTTAATAAAACTCCATTTAAAGGTCAAATAAATGTAAAAAAATTACCTATAAAAGATGTTCTTTTTTATAAATTTTATAAATCTAAAGTTCTCTCAATTCTTTTAAAATTCATTCCTATGGGCGTTGCAGTTAAAATAGCTAATAAGAGGGTGGAAAATCAGTGTAAATCTATGTGAAATAGTTTTTTTAGGATAATAATATATTAAATCACTTTTTTATAATTTCTTTTTCTAAATAATTTAGATTATTCTTTCTTTAAAAAATTTAATTATTCTTTATCTTTAAAAATTTTTTGTGGAAATTTCTGATTTTTATGATAAATATATTATTAATGAATTACTAATATTATAATATCTGGGATTTTTAAATTAACTTTAAAAATTTAAATCATGCTTACTTTTTTTTTAATTAAGTACAGGAGTTAAATTATGGGCTTATTTGATAATATTAGAGGTTTAGGTGGTCGTCAATCTAATAATTCAAGACCAGTTATATATGCTTCTACCATAAGCAAATTGAATAGAAAATTCAAAAGCAAGGAAAAAGCAGGTTCATATTTAGCTTCAAATATGCATAATTTTTATATTTCCAGCTCTAAATTCAATAAAGGTCTTCAAATGAAAAACCTTTTCAGGAAAGTGGACATATTCATCCCCAAGTCCGGTTTTGTATACTTTTTGGATCCGTTGAAAAACTTAAACTTTGATGGGAAACTAATTGAAGGCATTACAGCAGATTATTCAAAGGTTCTAAACGGTTCAATCTATGACTACAATGAAATCTATTTCCATCCTAAAGCAGGTCGTGGGTTTGCGCGTGACTTAAGTTCAGATTTCAATAAGAATCAATTGGATATGCTCGATGGGATAGAACTGCTCATTTATACAATAGTGAAGAAATTAAGGAAATCCAATCATAAGGAAAGGGCTAAATTTGCCCGTTACTTTGAGAATATGATTGACAGGCCTGCAGAGCATTTTGAAGAGGCATTGCAAAGAATCTTATTTTATAACCAGTTGTTATGGCAAACAGGCCATGGCTTAAATGGTTTAGGGAGATTGGATAAAACTCTTGAGGATTACTATTTTGACGATTTGAATAATGGATTCATCAGTCAAGATGAAGCATATGATTTAATAAAATTGTTTTTGAAGACTCTCAACCTTTATTACTGGTATAAAAGTTCAGATTTAATGGGGGATACCGGTCAGGTAATCACTCTTGGCGGAAAATATGATGATGAATACGGGGAGTATTACTTCTATAATGACTTGACTTATATGTTCATTAGAGCAATCAAGGAATTGCAGATTCCAGATCCTAAATTAGTTCTTAGAGTGAGCAATGAAACTCCTCGCGATTTAATGGAGCTCTCTTTAGAAACCATTGAAACTGGAATAGGAAGCCCGTTATTTTCAAATGATGAAGTCATAATTGGCCGTATGGTTGATTTTGGCTATGATAAGGAAGATGCAAATGATTATGTGATTTCCAATTCTTGGGGGCCTTCAGTGGTTGGAAAAGGATTGGAACAGAATGATATTGCTTGTATATCCTTTTTAAAACCTTTAAATGAGTTTTTAGATACTGAAACCTCTCAAGTATTGGATATGCTTGATAATTTCGATGAGCTATTGAATTCCTATAAATATTATCTTAAAAAAGATGTTGAAGATTTAATCCAAACTTTGGATGAAATTGAATGGAATGAAGATCCATTGCTTTCATTGCTTATAGACGATTGCAATGACAAGCAATTGGACATATCCAAAGGGGGAGCCAAGTATTATAATTATGGAATCACTGCCGTTGGCCTTGCGAATACTGTAAACAGTTTATACAACATTAAAAAGCTTGTATTCGATGATAAGAAATATTCATTGAACGAATTAAATAAAATGAGAAAGAATAACTTTAAAAAAGACAAGTATCAAGATGTATTTGGTGAATTAAAAGCTGTTACTCCTCATTTTGGTATGGATAACAATGAAATAATCGATTTGGCCAATGAAATAACAAATTACTTAGATGATTGTTTTAAGGATTATGCAAATGGATTTGATGGTAAAGTCAAATTTGGATTAAGTTCTTCTGATTTTATTATTGCTGGTGCTGAAACATCAGCTTCATTTGATGGAAGAAAAGAGGGGGAGCCTCTATCTCCACAAATCTCTTTGGATTCTGATAAGGATTTTACTGGAATAGTGAGATTTGCATCAAAATTAGATTATAGTGGGGCTAATA
This sequence comes from Methanobrevibacter sp., assembly GCF_017410345.1. Classification (NCBI taxonomy): domain Archaea; kingdom Methanobacteriati; phylum Methanobacteriota; class Methanobacteria; order Methanobacteriales; family Methanobacteriaceae; genus Methanobrevibacter; species Methanobrevibacter sp. The sequence goes on along the minus strand of NZ_JAFQQZ010000006.1, from coordinate 6,932 downwards.
TTAATGGAAATGTGGTGGACTTGATGCTTTCACCAGATTTTATTAAAGGCCATTCGGATGAATTCACAGACTTTATTTATTCCAGCATCAAATCCGGATTTTTCCAAATGCAAATTAATGTAGTTAGCAGCAAGACTTTAATTGAGGCAAAAGAAGTTCCAGAATCACATCCTAAATTAATTGTTAGTGTTTCTGGATTTAGTTCATACTTTAATGATTTGCCAGAGGAATACCAAGACTTACTTATAAACAGAGCTTTAAAAAATGAAGGCAAGTTATAATGGCATTTTTTAAAACTTTTTAAATTTTTATTTTTATTTTTAAAACTATTTCAAGTGATTAAATGAATTATGTTGAAGAATCTACTGTAATTGACGAAACCATTTATGATTTGATCAATGAGGCATTCGATAATGAAAGGGAATACAGGGATGCCAAGTATAGAAATTCCATTTTTACAGATCATAAGGAATACTTTGTCAAGACAGATGACGGATCATACAGCATCAAATCTAAGGAAATCAATAATAAGGTGGAGACATTGCACACTTCAACAGGTGCAATCAGCGAATCGTTTGAAAAGTTCATAAAGCCATTAAAGCTTAATTATAATGAAGACATTGCAATTTTGGATATCTGTGCAGGATTGGGATACAACTCATCTGCAGCCATTGATGACTTCATGAAAAACACTGATGGGAGCACCAATCTGCATATAGACATGCTTGAAATATCCAAGCCAACCCTTGCTGCAGGTCTCATGGTTCCTTCTCCAATCAAGGCTCATGACATTACCAAAAAAGCCATTGAGGAATCTTTAATAGATTGCGACTATGCTTCATTGGAGCTGGAAGAAACTATTATTCCAGAAAATATAGGGTTGAAAATTCATATAGATGATGCAAGGCAAGTCATTCAAAAGCTAGAGAAAAATTCTTACGATGCAATATTTTTAGATCCTTTCAGTCAGAATATGTCTCCTGAACTGGTAAGTGTGGAATTTTTCAAGGAGTTTCGAAGGGTGATTAAGGATAACGGGATTGTCTGCACATATACTTCATCTGCTCCTGTAAGGATGGGCTTTATTGAGGCGGATTTCTATGTATCCTTAGGTCCGATATTCGGCCGTTTCCAAGGGGGAACTTTGGCTTCACCTTCACCAAGAAATCTAACCAAGTCATTGCCTAAAAATGATGAGATAAAAATGGCACTATCCGATGTTGGAATTCCATTCAGAGACCCAAACCTTAATTTGTCATCTGAGGAGATATTGGATAACAGGACAGAGGAAAGGCATAAAGCACGCCATTACACAAAGATATCCTCTGCTGTAAAGACTCCAATATTCTTAGGCCAAGAGATGGATGACGAGCCACTTAAGAGAAGAGTTGAAAGGAACTTGGCTAAGATGAACATTCCAGGAGTCCTATCTGAAGAGGCATTGTATATTGTAGAGCCTGAGAATGATTATCAAGATGAATATTTGGAGGACAACAATACCCGAACACGTGTTCTGGAAATGATGAGACGTTTGGATGAGATTAAGAATAAAAGGGACATTCCATTTAAGGAAAATGGGGAATGAATATCATGAAAATAATAATTTATGCTTCACAATATGGAACAACAAAGCAATATGCTGATGAGCTGTCTAAAAGAACAGGCATTGAAGCGATGGAATACACTGATGTTACAGACATAAATCAGTATGATACAATAGTCTATCTTGGACCTTTATACGCCGGAAGCGTAATGGGGCTGAAGAAGACCTTGAATAAGATCAGGAAGGTTCAGGATAAGAAACTTGTCGTTGGAACTGTAGGATTGGCGGATCCAGATGATAAGGAGAATAGGGAAGGAATAATGAATGGTATAAAGGAACAGGTCCATGGCTGCATTTATAACAAGGCAAGGGTCCATTTCCTAAGGGGAGCAATAGACTATTCCAATCTTAACCTAAAGCACAAGACAATGATGGCATTTATCCATAGGAAAGTAAAGGGAATGAAGGAAGAGGAAAAGACTGCAGAGATAAAGACAGTAATTGAAACATATGGAAAGAATGTCAGCTATGTGGATTTCGATTCCTTGAATCCAATTATTGATGAAATTGAATAAAAGATTTTTGATTCCTTGAATCCTATTATTGATGAAATTCAATGGAATTTACTCCTTTTATCATTCTTTCATTAAAAAACTTTTTAAACTAATAAGTTAATATAAGATATATAAATCTATTTTTTTATATTTTTAAAAGATTTTATCATATTTACCAATTTTAAAGATTTATTAAATTTACTTTTTATTATTATTTAGCAAGGAAAGAATTTTATGTTTGAAATTAAAGCAAAAGATATGAGAGGAAGAGTAGGTGTCTTGAAGACAAATCATGGGGAGGTCAAGACTCCAAACCTGATGCCTGTTATCCATCCTAGAAAACAGACAATCAATGTTAAGGATTATGGTGCAGACATTGTAATTACAAACGCTTATTTGATTTATAAGGACGAAGAGTTAAGCAAGAAGGCATTGGATGTTGGATTGCATGAGCTAATTAACTTTGACGGTCCGATTATGACCGATTCAGGTTCATTCCAATTGTCTGTCTATGGTGATGTGGAAATTGGAAACAAGGAAGTCATCGAGTTTCAGGAAGCCATTGGAACCGATATTGGAACCTCCCTTGATATTCCAACCGGACCTTATGTTGATAGGGAAAAGGCTGAAGAGGATTTGGAAATCACCATAGAACGTGCTAAAGAGGCTATCAGTTTCGTTAAGGATAATGATTATGAAATGAAGATAAACTCTGTGGTTCAGGGGTCAACCTATCCTGACTTAAGGGAATACTGTGCAACTGAGCTTACAAAGCTTGATGCGGACTTGTATCCGATTGGTGCAGTTGTTCCTCTTATGGAAATGTATCATTACAGAGACCTTGTGGATGCAGTTATGCATTCAGTCAAATGTCTTCCTGATTCAAAGGCACGTCACCTAATGGGTGCCGGACATCCTATGATTTTTGCCCTTTGCGTTGCTATGGGCTGTGACCTATTCGATTCTGCAGCTTATATCCTATACGCTGAAGGAGACAGGTTCCTCACTACAAGAGGCACATTGAAGCTTGAAAACATGACAGAGATGCCTTGTTCCTGTGAAGTCTGTTGCAAATACACTCCAGATGACTTAAGGGCAATGGACAAGGAAGAGAGAACCAAACTAATCGCTCAACATAACCTTCATGTAAGCTTTGCAGAGCTTAGGCTCATCCGCCAGGCCATTTCCGAAGGAAGTCTTATGGAGCTTGTTGAGGAACGTTGCAGAGCCCACCCTATGCTCCTTGATGCATTGAGGCATTTAGGTGAGTATAGCGAAGATTTGGAGAAATTCGATCCTAGAAGCAAAAAGTCTGCATTTTTCTACACAGGTCCCGAATCATTGAAAAGGGCAGAGGTCACAAGACATCTGAACAAGCTGAATGAAATGGACAAGAAAAAGAATCTTGTAGTCCTTCCGGCTTATAGAAAGCCTTACAGCAAATATCTTGCAAGCAGCTTCAGGGAGTTCTTCGTTTATGCAAAGGATGAGTCCAAAGGTGAAGATGAGCCTTGCAATATTGACAACAAGGATACAGACTTTATGGTCTTGGACATTCCATTCTGTCTAATTCCGCTTGAATTGGATGAGGTCTATCCATTAAGCCAAAGTGATGCTCCAAGGATTCATGACAAGATAGCTGATGAATTCACAAGAGATTTCCTGATTGATTTTGCTGAAAATTATGAAAATGTAATAATCCATCCTAAAGTCTTGGATGAGCTTGAGCTTGACTATATTGAAGAGTATGCTCATCCTGAAGACATCAAATATGATAAGGATGATATCAAAAAGCTCAAGGCCATTGCAGATTATCAGTTTGGCGCAGGTGCTGGAGATGCATTGTTTGCCGGCAAGATAAAAATAGAGAAGAGTAAGAAAACCGGTAAGATAAGACATATCTTTGACAGGAATCAAAATATTGTAAATATGAGAGCATCAGACAGTTTCCTGATCTTATCCAAATTAGGTGCAAAGAGATTGGCAGCATTAGATGGAATGAGAAACAAGGTCATGATTGACAACAGTGTCGAGTCATTTGCCCGTGAAGGAAAGAGCGTATTTGCCAAATTCATCATAGATTGTGATGAGAACATCAGGTCAAATGATGAGGTCCTGATTGTAAACGAGGACGGTGAGCTATTGGCATTTGGAAAGGCTCTTTTGAACCATAAGGAAATGCTTGACTTCAAGACAGGTCAGGCAATAAAGACAAGAAAAGGATTTAAGAAATAATTCCTTTTCATTTTTAAATCATTATTAAATTTTATATATTTTAATTTATAGAATAATTATTAGTTATGAAATTATCTTAAAACAAATTCAATGAGGAAATATTATGATACCTGGTATGAACCCAAAACAAATGAAAAACATGCAAAGACAAATGAAAAAAATGGGTATGGACATGAAGGAAATCGAAGGTGTCCAGGAAGTTATTATTCGCTGTGAAGATAAGGATTTGATCATTTCTCCTGCAGATGTAAGCTTAATGACCATTATGGGTCAGGAAACCTATCAGGTCACTGGAACTGCAGTTGAAGTTGAGAAAGAGATTGAAATTCCTGATGAAGACATTGAAATGGTTGCCAACACTGCTGGGGTAAGCCTTGAAGCTGCTGAAGAGGCTTTAAGGGAAACAGGCGGAGACTTGGCTGAAGCTATTTTAAAATTAAATGGATAAATTTTTCCATTTCTTCTTTTTATTTATTTTTTAACTTTTCATTAGTTTTTAATTATCTTTTTGAAATCATTTTTTACTTTTTTTTAATTAACTATTTTAATTATTAAATTTATATAGTAATAAATACATAAAATCTTAATAGATTATTCAGAATTTATTTTTAAAACGGATTATACAGATTTTTTTCATTACGTTTAATATAGACTTTTTATGAAATTGTGAGGTTTATTATGAGAGAATTTAGATTAGGAAGAAACATTAACTTAGCTAATGTGGCTCAACTTCTTAAAAAGGATTTTAAGGAGGTATTCACTTCCAATCCCATTGTTGTATTAACATTGCTTGCTATTATAATATTGCCTTCTTTATATGCTCTTATAAACATTCAGGCCTGTTGGGACCCTTATGACAATACCGGAAACCTTGAGTTTGCAGTGGCCAATCTTGATAAGGGTGCGTCCTTTGATGGCGAGGACATCAATGTAGGGGACCAATTGGAAGATGAGTTAAAGAGAAATGATGATTTTTATTGGACATTTGTAAGTGAGGATGAACTGCGGGAGGGGGTTAAGAATGGAACGTATTATGCTGGAATAATCATTCCTAAGAACTTCAGCAGCAACATCAAGTCCATCACTTCCGATGACCCTCATTCAGCAGAATTGGAATATATTGTAAATAGAAAATCCAATCCGATGGCTTCAAAATTAAGTGACTCTGCAGCAAGGGCAGTTTACAATAAGGTCAATGCGAAGATTGTCCAGTTCATCAATGTTGCGGCATATGAAAAATTGGGGGATTTGCAATCTTCACTTGCCTCTGGTGCAAGCCAAATGTCTTCCGGTGCCGGGCAATTGAGTGCAGGGGCTTCCAAGGTTCAATCTGGAGCTTCACAGGTCAAGTCTGGTGCTTCTCAAGTGAAATCAGGTGCGAATGATTTGGAAAAGGGAGCCTCTCAAGTGGAATCTGGTGCTAGCCAAGTTTCTGCTGGTGCTTCTCAAGTGAAAGCCGGATCATCACAAGTTTCCTCATCAGCAGATCAGATATCTGCAGGTTCTGCTCAAGTGCAAAACTCTGCAAAACAATTGGATCAGGCTGTTGATGAAAGTACCTTGCCTGAACAGATCAGGCCTGTTGTCCATGGTTCAAAAGAATTGGCAAATGCAAGTTCTGACTTGGCAGGAGCTTCAAGCAATCTTGCACAGGGCTCTTCAAAATTAGCTAACAGTTCTGTAGATTTGGCCAATGGTGCTTCTGGTGTTGCTGATGGCGCTTCTCAATTGGCAGATGGAGGTTCCAAGTTAGCCGATGGAAGCAGTCAATTGGCTGACGGGTCTGTAAGCTTGGCTGCAGGTTCTACAATGCTTGCAAATGGCGCCTCTTCTGCATTGCTTCAGGCTTCCAGCGGTCTTGCTGGTGCGGCAAGTTCACTTTCCAGCATAACCGGTGTGGATGAGGATAAGATTGGGGATTACATTTATTCTCCTGTTACATTGGAGGAAAATGAATTATATCCTGTCCCTGATTACGGTTCAGAGATTTCTCCATTTTATATAGTCTTATCCATGTGGGTAGGGGCAATAATTACCTGTGTCATGCTTAGAACTGGCCAGTCCACAGGAACCAAATACACTCCATCAGAGATGTATTTCGGTAAATTGTTGATATTCCTTGTCATGGCCGTTTTGGAAACCACTGTAACCCTCATTGGAGCATTCATATTGGGAATTAAAATGGCCAATCCATTGATGTTTGTACTTTCGGCATATTTCATAGCATTGATATTTATGCTGATTGTCTATTCATTGGTATCTGCATTGGGACATATTGGAAAAGGATTGGCAGTGATCTGGCTTGTATTCCAAATTTCAGGTACTGGTGGTATCTATCCTATTCAATTGATGGGACCGATACTTCAAACAGTCAGCCCATATATGCCGATGACCCATGGAATCACTTTGCTTAGAGAGACTGCATTGGGATTGATATGGTCCAATTACACTCATTCATTCTTGATTTTAATAGCTATGGCTTTGATTACATTGGTTCTAGCATTGATCGTTAAGATGTATGCAGATAAAAGGGCCCATTGGTTTGAGGAAAAATTAAATGAAACTGACTTGTTCTAATTAAGTCATTTTTATTTATTTTT
>NZ_JAFQQZ010000005.1 GCF_017410345.1 Methanobrevibacter sp. | reverse complement strand
TTTTTTAATTATTATTTTAAAAATTAATCAGGTGATATTTATGCCAGTGTGTCCAGCTTGTTGGTGTCCCATTTGTTTTGAAATGGATGATGGAAGCTATCGATGTATGGAATGCGGTTGTATATTTGAAGATGATGAAGATTCAGACTATGATTAAAAATATTATTTTTTATAATTTTTTTTTTTACTTAAAATGAGATTTATTTTTCTATAATTTCAATAAATTACTTTAAATAAGAATTTAATTTAATTAAGCTATTGCATTAAAATTAGTCAAATGTGTGAATTAGATTATTAAAAAAAGAAAAAAGAAGAGTTTAAAACTCTTTAATTTTATTTTTAGCCTTGAACAGTAACTTTTAACATTTTATCTCCAGGACGGATAGCGTTTACAACATCCATACCTTCGATAACTTGTCCGAATACTGTGTGAACACCGTCTAAGTGTGGTTGCGGACTGTGGGTGATGAAGAATTGGCTTCCACCGGTGTCCTTACCTGCATGTGCCATGGATAATGCTCCGGTTCCATGCTTGTGAGGGTTTCCTTCGGTTTCACATTTGATTGTGTATCCTGGTCCACCGGTACCGTTTCCGATAGGACATCCTCCTTGAATCACAAAGTTAGGAATTACTCTGTGGAAGGTCAATCCATCGTAAAATCCTTCTTTAGCTAATTTTTCAAAGTTTGCTACAGTTCCAGGAGCTTCATTTGGGAATAATTCCAATACGATATCTCCTTTTTCGGTTTCAATAATTGCCTTTTTCATTATAATCACTTTAATTTGCTTTTCAATGAACAGTTATTTTTTAGTTTTGTTAAAAACATCTTTTAAAAAATACTATTTATAATTTATTTCACCTAATATTTAAAATTATTTTTTGGAATTTTTTAGCCATTTCCTAAAAATTAAAAAAGCCAGTATTTCTAAAAATCATCTCTTATTTTTATAAAGTTATTAATATCACTAAGCATATAAATAAGAATCATGTTGGAACAATACATGCCTTTTATGGCGTTAATCATTTTTGGAAACATTGAGAATTTAATATTGTCTTCTCAAGGTGTGGTTGAGGGAGCAGATCCAAAGATTCTCGGAGGATTAAGTGTTTTAGTCGTTATCCTATGGTTCATACTCGGAACTGTCCTTACTGATGCAGCAATACAATATGCCAATGTCATCGGATTTATTGGCGGTCTTGCAATATTCATTTTAGGTATTCAAGCGGTTTATGAAGCTATAAACAATATAAGAGGTGCATAATATGAATCTAAAGGATTATGCCCCATTCAGTGGATTGCTTATTTTCGGTAACATTGAGAACCTTATCCTATCCTCTCAAGGAGCTGTTGCAGGAGTGGATCCACTTACCTTGCTTATATTAAGCCTTATAGCTGTAATTGCATGGTTATTGATTGGAACCTATGGAACAAAGGCTGCAATCAAATATGCAGATTACATTGAGATAATCGGTGGAGTGGCCATTATACTATTAGGTATGCAGGCAATGCTTGAAGCATTTGGGATTATTATTTAAATTCTCTTTTTCATTTCTTTTTTTTTCTTTTGATTTTCTACTTCTTTTTTTATTTTTATTTTTTATCTTAAATCCTATTTTGTCATGATTTTTAATCAACCTTTATCTCGCCGGATAGGATCTTTTTATAATCTTCATAGTTTTTCTTCAACAATTCTGGAATGTCCAATTCATATGGGCATTTGCTGACACATTGTCTGCACTCTGTACAGTCCTCAATCTTTTTCATTTTCTCTTGGGATTCTGGTGTAAGGCTTGGTGCAGATGGGAATCTCCTGATCCATAGTGACATTCTAGCGCATTGGAACACTTCAATTCCCTCAGGGCATGGCATGCAGTATCCGCAGCCTCTGCAGAAGTCACCTCCCAATTCCTCTCTTTCCCTTTTGATGATCTCTTCCAATTCCTTGTCTAATTGAGGTTCTTCCTTCATGTAAGATAGGAATTCATCAAGCTCGGACATCCTTTGAACTCCCCAGATAGGGACTACATTCTCAAAGCTATTGATATATGCATAAGCTGCCTTGGAGCTTCCAATCAGTCCTCCGCTCATTGCCTTCATTGCAATGAATCCTAGATTGTTTGCCCTTGCCATCTCAACGATAGCCAATTCCTTAGGTCCTGTCAGGTATGAGAATGGGAATTGGATGGTTTCGTACAATCCACATTTTATGGCCTCTTCAGCTATTTCAAATTTGTGTGAAGTGAATCCTATATGTCTTATTATTCCCTCATCGTAAAGGTCGAACAATGCATCGTATGCTCCGCTTCCGTCCCCTTCTGTCGGACAGAATGATGGGTTGTGAATTTGGTAAAGGTCAATGTAATCTGTTCCAAGATTGTCAAGGCTTACCTTGATGTCCTTTTCTATGTCCTTTCTGTTCTCTCCTTGAGTCTTGCTGGCTATTATGATGCTTTCCCTCGGATACTCTTCGTTGAATCCTTTGAAAGCATAGTTTAGCTTTTCTTCACTGTCTGTATAAGCCCTTGCAGTGTCATAGAAGTTTATTCCATTGGCATATGCCTTTCTGACTATCTCCGCAGTCTCATCAAAGCTGTCTCTTTGAATAGGCAATGCTCCAAAACCATTCTTTTCTATTTCAAGGCCTGTCTTACCGAGTATTATTTTAGCCATATAAATCAATCCAAATGTTTTTTTAAATAATTCTTAATCACTAATTATTTTAAATTTATTTTATAATTCATAAATCCAAATCATCAATCTTTAATTATTTTTTTATATTATAAACTATAAATATAATTGTGTTAAAATTGATTTAATCTAAAAATCAACTTAATTAGATTATTTTATTCAATTAATAAGAATTATCATATCATTAAGGAGTTTTTATTTATGAACACACAGGAAATCATTGATATTGAAGATAAATATTTCATTAATACATTCAACAGAGTCCCAATAGTGCTTGACCATGGAGAAGGTGTCAAGGTATGGGACATTGACGGTAAAGAGTATTTGGACTTTTTGGCAGGAATTGCCGTAAACTGCTTAGGCCACGGACATCCTAAGCTTGTCAAGGCAATTCAAGACCAAGCGGCCAAATTGATTCACGTTTCAAGCATTTACTACAACGAACCTGCAACAGTCTATGCCAAGAAATTGGTTGATGCTACCAAGTTTGACAGAATGTTCTTTGCAAACTCCGGTGCTGAAGCCAATGAAGGTGCAATCAAGCTTGCAATAAAGTACAGCGGAAAGCATGAGGTATTGTACTGCGGTGACTCTTTCCACGGAAGGACCATCTTGACATTATCCGTAACCGATCACCCAGAATACAGCGCACCTTATGTGGAAAACTTGCCAAAAGGATTCAAGAAAGTTGAATTCGGCAATTTGGATTCAATTAAAGAGGCAATAACTGAAGACACTGCAGCAATCATCATCGAGCCTGTACAAGGTGAAGGTGGAGTTCATGTTGCAGATGCGGAATTCTACAAAGGATTGAATGACTTATGCAAGGAAAAGGGAGTTCTTATCATTGCAGATGAGGTCCAATCAGGATTTGGAAGATGCGGCGCTTTGTTTGCCCATGAACTCTTCGGCCTTGAGCCTGACATAATGACTGTAGCAAAAGGTATCGGTGGAGGATTCCCAATGGCTGCATTCCTGGCTACTGAAGAAGTGGCTGGAGGATTTGTACCTGGTGACCATGGTACTACCTTTGCAGGAAGCCCACTTGCAGGTGCTGCAGCAAATGCAGTCTTCGATGCATTTGAAGAGGAAGGAATAGTAGAGCACAGTAAGGCTATGGGAGAATACTTCTTAGCAAAATTAGTTCCATTGAAAGGAAAGTATGATTTCATTAAAGATGTGAGAGGAGCTGGCCTTTTGGTTGGTGTGGAACTTGACTTCGAGGGAGCGGACATAGTCGGCAAGATGCTTGAGGAAGGATTCCTTATCAACTGCACTGCCGGAAATGTATTGAGATTTGCTCCTCCTCTTGTAGTCAAGGAAGGGGAAATCGATGCCCTTGTGGAAGCATTGGACAAAGTCTTCGCTTCCCTTTAAATTATTTTTTCTTTTTTTATTATCCTCCTTTGAGGATGTTTTTTCTTTTTTTTTAACTTTTCATATTCCCCTTTTTTATCCTTATTTTTCAGCTGTTTTTAAAAAATTTTAGTTAAGTTTAACATTTAAGATGGATTTAAATAATAATTGATTAAAAGGGGATGTTAACATAAGATTTATCACATTAATTTTAAAGAACCCATTTAGGAACAAGACCCGAAGTGCATTGTCCATTATTGGAATTGCAATAGGGATTACAACCATTGTTGCTTTAGGTCTTATCACTACTGGAATGGAGGATTCGGTTCAAACCTCCCTTAATGATGTTGCAGCTGAGATAACAGTCAGCAATTCCAGTACTGTCGGGACCAATGCAGGAATGATAAGCACGGAAGTTGTTGATGAAATAAGGAATAGGTCTGGTGTGATTGATGCTGCCGGCGAGCTTACGGCAACTGAAATGGATATGGATCGGCTGATGTCGCAGGATTCGGACTCTGGAAGGAGCTTTACAAATATCCTTGGACTGGATCCGGATAAGCTTTATATGGTCGGCATCAAGGATGTTGATGGCGATGTATATGAAAATGGCTCAAGGGATGCCATCATAGGAGCCCAGTATGCTGAACTGAACAATGTCAGCAAAGGGGACAACATAACAATACAGAACAGGGAGTTCAATGTTGTGGGAATCTTTGAGACAGGCAGCTCATTTGTAGACAGCGGCATCTTTGTCCCATTGGACACATTGCAGAACATCACTGATACGGATAAGGTTTCAAGTGTCATTGTCAAAACCGGCGAGGATGTCAACGACACCGAGATTTCAGATAAGATTGAAGAGGACTATGATGACTTCATGGCCATAACAAGCGAGGAGATGTCTTCAATAGCAGGAAATGTTTTAGGAATATTGGATACTGCCACCCTTGCCGTTTCAGCACTTGCAATCATTGTGGGAGCCATTGGAATCATAAACACAATGGTCATGTCAGTCTATGAAAGGACAAAGGAAATTGGAGTGTTGAAGTCAGTTGGATGGAAATCAAGAAAGATTCTCACCATGATTCTAGGTGAAACCTTGGTACTGACAACCATATCAGGCATAGTCGGTTCAATATTTGGAATATTGATACCTGAAGTGGGTCTCAGGCTGTTCAATGTTGAGAACTTTGCATTGGGATACTCTCCAAAGACATTCATACTTGCATTTGGAATCACAATCATTGTAGGTATAATAGGTGGAATCTATCCTGCATATAAGGCATCCAAACTTGCTCCAACAGAGGCATTGAGGTACGAATAGGTGATTTTATGGAAGACAACGAATATATTTATCCTGAACATTCTGTCAGTGATGATGAATACATCTATCCTGAAGTCTCTGAAGATGATGAATACATCTACAACGATACATATGTCGAAGAGGATGATGATGAATATTATTATGAAGAGCCATTAATCAGCTTATTCGATGTAGTAAAAGAGTATGACAACGGATCCGTTAAAGCATTGAATGGCATAAATGTGGATATCTTTGAAGGTGAATTCGTTTCCATTATTGGTCCTTCAGGTTCTGGAAAATCCACACTTCTCAATATGCTCGGTGCTTTGGACAAGCCTACCATAGGAAAGATTTTCATTGACGGCATAGACCTTGTAAGGGAAAAGGACTTAAGCGATTTCAGAAAGGAAAGAATTGGGTTCGTTTTCCAATTGCATAACCTTATTCCTAACCTGTCTGTTTCAGACAATGTTCAGATTCCCTTGTTGGCAACTGATATGTCAAATAAGGATATGAAAAGGAGAGTAGATGAGATCATTTCCGCTGTAGGATTGGAGGACAAGAAAAAGCAAAGGCCTAATAAATTGTCTGGAGGCCAACGTCAAAGGGTAGCCATTGCAAGGGCACTGGTGAACAACCCTTCCATCATTCTGGCAGATGAGCCAACAGGTTCCCTTGATTCCAAGACTGGAGAGATGATTTTGAATCTGCTTATGGAAATGCATGAGAGATATAATGTGACTTTGATCATTGTCACTCACGATAATGGCATTGCCAATCTGGCAGAGAGAACAATTCAGATAAAAGACGGTCAGATTATTGAAGATAGGTATAATTATTAGTAATTTACCTATTCTATTTTTTTATAAGTAAAATTAATTATTTTTTAATTTTTTTAAAAAGAGTATTTAGCTATTTTCAATTTTTCTTTTCAAAAAAGAGTGTTACTTAGCTATTTTTTTAATTAGAATAAAAAAAGAGAAAAAAGAGTTTAATAAATAAACTCTTCTTATTTTAAATTTAATTTACAGTTATTGTAGCTTTTTTGCTTAATGCTTTGTAGTATTTGCTACCAGCGTATTTGATGGTTGCAGTGTATTTTCCTTTTTTCTTCAAGTTGGTGATCTTGAAGGTAGCTACACCTTTGCTGTTGGTTTTAGCAGTAAAGGTTTTCTTATTGATTGTTATAGTAACTTTAGTGTTTTTCATTACTTTGTTCTTATTGTTTTTCAAAGTAATTGTGTACTTTTTGGTTGCTACTTTAACTTTAAAGGTTTTTGCACTTGCAGTCATCTTTGGAGTAGCTTTCTTGACTACAACCTTAACAGATTTTGAGGATGCTATATAGTTAGCGTTTCCAGCATATTTGATTTTCACTGTGTAGGTTTTTGGCACTTTGTTAGCTACATTGATTTTTATTTGACCATTTTTGTCGGTTTTGTATGTTTTTGCAGTGCCTATGGTTACAGTGACTTTGACTCCGCTTAATGCTTTGCCATTGCTGTCTTTTAATGTAATAGTCAAGTATTTGTTTACATTGTAGGTTGCAGTAATTGCTTTAGTTGTAATAGCAGTTTTTGCCTTGTTTATTACTATTACTCCTTTAAAATTATCAATATCAAAGTCTGTTGCATTATAATAAGCAACGTAAGTTCCTGCACCAAGAGGAACTTTCCAGCCACTGCCACTTAAAACATTATAAGTTTTAACAAATTCTCCAGTAGCTTTATATACATCAATTTTAATATTTGTTGATATTGGCATGCCACTGTTTGCTGTGAAGTTGAAATCTAATTTTTTACCATCATTGTAAGTGGATATGAAATTACCCGGATTTAAAGTAGGCAAATAGATTTCTGTATCAAGACAAGTATCTCCATTGAAGATACAGCTGTCTGCAGAACCCTTACAAATAGCATCACCAGCGTTTACACCTGCACTTCCACTGGCCCTTGCTCCATTACCGCTGAAAATACAATTGGTTGCATTACCCTCATAGATAGCACCACCAGATGCATCTGCATTGTTGTTAGTGAAAGTACAATTGATAGCATTACCAGAAGCTAATGCTCCGCCACAACTATCTGAATAACAATTACTGAAATTACAGTTCACAGCAGTACCATTATAAATACCTCCACCGTTACCATACCATGCTGTATTACGGGTAAATGTACAATTGGTAGCATCACCATTACAAATAGCACCACCAGATGCATCTGCATAATTGTTAGCGAATGTACAATTGATAGCATTACCCTCATAGATAGCGCCACCGTCATACCATGCTGAATTACGGGTAAATGTACAATTGGTAGCATCACCACCGTATATTGCTCCACCGGATTTTCCAGCTATATTGCCTGTGAAGTTACAGTCGTATGCATCACCGAAGATTGCTCCACCAGATAGGGCTGCATTGTTTTCTGTGAATGTACAGTTGTATGCATAACCATACATTGCTCCAGCCATTCCATTTTCTCCATTTGCCTTGTTTTCTGTGAATGTACAGTTTATTGCAGTACCAAAGTCTAATGCTCCGGAATATTCTTCTGCAGTATTGTTTGTGAATATACAGTTTATTGCAGTACAACCGGCTATGTTTTCGGATCCGATTGCTCCACCATATTGGCTTGCATAATTTTCAGTGAAGTTACAGTCTATTATAGTACATTGTCCGTACATACTAACGTAAATTGCTCCACCAGATCCGGTTGTGGTACCCCTCTCAAAGTTAATGTTCTTCAATGTAACAACAACATAATCTGGAATTATGAAAACACGTCCATTTCCATATCCGGTTAATGTATGGCCAGTACCATCGATGGTACAATTTTTAGCAATGGTAACGCCTTGTTCAATTACATCATTATAATTAAGATAAGTTTCGTTTAAAGTGATAAGAGAGTCATCATTTCCATTAATTGCTTTATCCAAAGCTTGGAATTGTTTAGGTGCTGGCACGCCTAATGTTTCATCATCAGCACTGTCTAAAGCTATCTCATCACTTTCTTCTAATATAGGTTCTTCATTAGAAACGTCTTCGGTGATGCTTTCCTCTATGATAGCATCATCACCTGCACTTGCAATATCGGTTGCGGCATCATCTGCAGCGCTGACTGCAGATAGGCTCAGCAAACTGATAAGCAGTATTGCCATAAATATAATCTTTTTATTCAACATTCTAATTTTCCCTCCATACCTTTCCCCCTTAATAAGATATATATTATAATCCTTATATAATCCTTACTAAATAATTAAAAAATGTTCAATACTTTACAAATTAATTAAAAATTATTCAAAACATTCTTAAACTAAATTTTCAGCATTAGTTAATAATTTCAGTAAATTATTTAATCCTTCAAGTCAAAACTAATATCATGCAGATAAAGAAGATTTCAAGATATGTCATTTATTTGATTTCACTGTTTTTCATATCATTGGGGGCAGCAATATCTATCAAGGCAAACCTGGGGACATCTCCTATCATCTGCCTTCCATATGTTTCAAGCTTGATTTTGAAAATGAGTGTTGGGACAGTCTGTCTGATCTTCAATGTCCTCTTCATAGCCGTTCAGATAATCCTTCTTAGAAGCGGATTTGAAAGGAGACAGTACCTTCAAATAATCGTGGGAACAATATTCTCCCTTTCCATAGACTTTTCAATGATGCTGGTCACTTTCCTGAATCCTGCAGATTACTTAAGCCAATTTGCCACACTTCTATTGAGCTGTGTGGTTGTTGCATTCGGTGTCATGCTGGAGGTTCAGACAGAAGTCGTCTATCTTCCTCCGGATGGAATAATAGTGGCAATCTCAAAGGTTTTAAAGAAGGAGTTTCCAAAGGTTAAGCCTTTCTTTGACACAAGTCTGGTTCTTACAGCAGCGATTTTGTCTGTAGTATTTTTAGGCTACCTGGCTGGAGTCCGTGAAGGAACCATCATCTCAGCTCTAATCATTGGACCTATAGTAAAGGTTCTTCAAAACCATTTCAATCCCTATGTTGAGGCTTTGATTAGCTAATATTATAATCCCGTTTTAATTGTTTGGAGATTATTATCATGAAATACAGAAAATTAGGTAACACAGGTTTAGAAGTGTCAGAAGTGGCATTTGGTGCTGAATTTTTAGTTGAAAGGCCTTATGAAGATGCAGAGGAACTGATCAGAATCTGTGAAGCAAATGGAATAAACTTCCTTGACTGCTGGATGAGCGAGCCTGGAGTACGTTCCAATTTAGGCCAAGCCATAAAGGATACTCGCGAGAGATGGATCATTCAGGGACATATTGGTTCTACATGGCAAAACGAGCAGTATGTGAGAACCCGTGAAATGGATAAGGTAGTTCCTGCATTTGAAGACTTTATGGAAAGGTTTCAAATCGACAGATTGGATTTCGGAATGATCCATTATGTTGATGAAATGGCTGATTATGAAGAGATAATGAATGGCGAGTTCATTGAATATGTAAGAAAGCTTAAAAGGGATGGAACAATCGATCACATTGGACTTTCTACCCATAACCCTGAAATTGGAAGGCTTGCAGCATTGAACCCTGAAATAGAGCTTCTGATGTTTTCAATCAATCCTGCATTTGACATGTTCGAGCCTACAGACAACATTGAGGATTATAGAAATGATGAAATGTACAATGAGGATATGGAAGGTCTTAACCCTCAAAGGGCAGAACTCTACAGTTTATGCAAGGAGACTGGAACTGCACTTACAGTAATGAAGGGATTTGCAGGAGGCAACCTTTTGTCTGCTGAGACATCTCCATTTGGAGTTGCATTAAGTCCTATTCAATGCATTCATTATGCACTTTCCCAAGATGGGGTTTGCAGCATATTTGTTGGAGTAAAGAATCCTGATGAGCTTATGGAAGCTATTGGCTACTGTGATGCAACAGAAGAAGAGAAGGACTTTAGAGAAGTTTTAAGGAATGCTCCTAACCATTCATTTGAAGGGCAATGCACCTATTGCGGCCATTGTCAGCCATGCGCTGCAGAAATAAATATTGCTATGGTAAACAAATTGTATGACCTTGCCAAAAATCAGGAAAAGGTTCCAGATAGCATTCGTGAGCATTACAATAATTTATCCTATAATGCAAGCGATTGTACCGGCTGCGAGGAATGTGAGGCCAGATGCCCATTCAATGTAAAGATAGCGGATGTAATGGCCAAAGCCGAAAGGCTATTTAATATCTAATCATTTTACATTCTCTTCTTTTTTTCTTTTTATTATTTTTTTAATCTTCTTTTCATCTCTTTTGTATGCATTTTTATTTTTATTATATTCTGTTTCCTAATTTTTTATTTTTTTTATAGAAAAGCTTTTTAATTTTCCCATTATCAAAATATTTAAATATCATTATTCACTTAATTATAATTAAACTTATCATGATAAGTTTTATTTTAATCATATCTAAAATTAATAATTTATAGTGATTTTATGGATTTATTGGAGATATTTGAAAATTTTGACACGGTTCCTGCATTTCCTGCATTGAACATGATCATTAAGTGGCACACCAAATTCTTTGAAGATAAGCTGGAAGGAACAAATGTCAATCCTTCAGAGTTGCCTTATATCATTAGAATAGGTGAACAAAATGGGGAGCTTACTCAAAAGGATTTATCCAATCTTTTTTTAGTTTCAGAACCTGTAGTTGCAAGGACATTAAAGAATTTAGAGAAAAAAGGATTTATTATTCGAAGCATTGATCAAAAGAATAAGACAAGAAGATTAATATCCCTATCTTCCAAAGGTTTTGAAATCAGGGAAAAAACACTTCATCTTGAAGAGGATTGGTGCAACAGTTTATTCAAGGTTTTAAGTGAAGATGAAAAAAGGAAGTTTAATGAAATTTTAGGTATTTTAGCAATAGAATCCGTCAGGAATTATTATTAATTTAGAGGGATAAATGATTAAATTTAAAAAACTGGATTAATTTTAAAAAAAGAATAATTTTTTAAAATATTAAAAATTTATTGGAGGGAAAGCATGATAGATTTTCTAAAAAAATATAATCTTTATATTCTTATTGCATTGGTTGCAATTATGACAATATATGATTTTTTAAACTGGGATAGCATTTCAATAGTGAGAAAATTAATGAATCTCTTCGGTGTGCTTTTCATTTTACATGAGGTTGAAGAAAAGTACTGGCCGGGAGGCTTTCATAAGCTAATGCTAAAAAAGTTGAAAGTGGATATAAATGATTTTGATGTGGGAAGCGCTAATTTATGCGTATTTTTATTCTTATTGGCTTATTTGGCTCTCGGATACATATTTGACAATATTGTATTTTTCTTCATCATGACAATTGTCTTATCAATCTTTGAGGCATTTATTCATACTGCAGGAATAAAGATTCATAAATTGGACAAGCCATATACTCCAGGATTGCTTACAGCATGGATAATGGCAATTGCTGCAATATACTCCATAATTCAATTGAATAAATATGGTCTTGCAGGTCCGCTTGATTATTTAATTGGTATTATTTTGTTTATAATCAGTTTTATGATTTTAGGTTCTCAAGTGTATAAGCAATTTGGATTAAGCATAAAAGAAGTCATAAAAAGAGTTAGAGGATAGAAATATAAAATAATGTTTTTATTTTTCCACCTCAAAATTTCTTTTTTTAATTATTTTATTATTTTATATCTTAAAATTTTTCATATCTTAAAATTTCTTTTTTCTAGGGTTTTTCTTAAAGTAGGAGTTACCAAATCACCATCATAAAGTTCTTTTAGTTCTTCCATACTTGCCCATTTAAAATCGTCATGTTCTGAGCTTATTTGAAGCTCTCCATCAATAATTTCAAGATTCATCATAATTTGAAGAGTGCTAATAGGCCTGTTTGTTCTGCGGCTTATGAATTCATCTTGCACTACCTCAAATAAGCTTAATATATTTACATCAAGATTTGTCTCTTCCTTGAATTCCCTAATCAAAGCTTCATCAAAGAACTCGCCAGGATCCACCTTGCCTCCTGGAAGCTCATATTTTTGAGGATTGTTTCTTGAACTTGGATGCCTTCTGAGTATCAATATCTTATCTTCTTTTCTAACTATTCCTCTTACAGTCAATCCCCAATCTCTTTTATTGCTCATTCCATCACCTCTCCTAATTTTTATCATTGTATTTAGTTTTTTATTTTAAAAAGTTTTATTTCCTACTATTCTATATGATTTCATTTCATTAATAAAATGTCACATTTTTTTGAGTCGGACAATCTAGTTCCTTAAATAATTTTATATATTAGTTTAAATAGATATTTATTGAAAACTTATTTTTGATTATTATCAGATAATTATTCGTGATTAAAATTTTTTTCTCGGAGGATTAAAATGGATTTAAATATAAAAACAAATGATAAAGGCCATTTGGATATTGGCGGTGCTGATGCTTGTGATCTTGTTGAACAGTATGGCACTCCTATCTATGTAATTGATGAAGAAAGAGTAAGGGATAACTATAACAGATTCTATAATGCTTTCACTAAATTTTATCCAAAATTCAAAGTGTTTTATGCTTGTAAAGCAAACACTAACATAGCTGTTCTCAAAATCCTTGAAGAGGAAGGATGCTGTATTGATGCAGTATCTCCTGGAGAGGTTTACATATGTAAAAAAATGGGATTCTCTGGAGACAGAATTCTTTTCACAGGTAACAATATCAGAAACGATGAAATGGATTATGTAAACAGTGAAGATGTTATTTTGAACATTGACTCTGTCTCAGCACTTAAAAGACTTGCAGAAAGCATTGATCCTAACGGCAAGAAAATCTCATTTAGGGTAAACCCTATGGTTGGTGCGGGTCACCACGGCCACTGTATTACAGGGGGGGAAATGAGTAAATTTGGTATTATGGAAACCGAAGCTGTAGAAATCTACAAATTGGCTAAGGAATTAGGATTTGAACCTGTAGGTATGCATTCCCACATCGGTTCCGGAATCCTTGATCCTGAACCATTCAAATTAGCTATTGAATCTACCATGAACATCGCTGGTAAAGTTCACCAGGAAGCTGGAATTGACTTTGAATTCATTGACTTCGGGGGTGGAGTAGGAATTCCATACACTCCAGATGAGGAATTATTGGATTTAGAGCATTTCGCTGAAGAAAACGTAAAATTGTTCAAAGAAAAACTTGACGAGTTTGATATGGGAGAACCTACCTTATACCTTGAACCTGGAAGATACATTGTAGGGGATGCTTCTGTAATATTGGTTGAAGTAAACAGCGTAAAGGAAAGCTACAGAAAATTCATCGGTGTAGATGCTGGATTCAACACTTTGCTCAGACCTGCTATGTATGAGTCATATCATCACATTGTAGTTGCTAACAAAATGAACGAAGAGCCAACCCAAACTGTAGATGTTGCAGGAAACGTATGTGAATCCGGAGACCTCTTTGCAAGAGACAGACCTCTTCCAGACATTGAAGAAGGGGACATTTTAGGAATATTGAATGCTGGTGCATACGGTTTTACCATGGCATCCAATTACAATTCCAGACCTCTTCCAGCAGAGATTCTTGTTAAAAACGGAGAATCTTTCGTAATCCGTGAAGCGCAAACCTTTGATGATATCTTTGAAAAACAATCTGTTCCAGAACACTTAAAATAGTTAAAATAATTTAACTATTTCATTTTTATTTAGGTGAAAATATGGTAAATTTAAAAGGATTGAAATTTGCTAAAATGCATGGTATCGGTAATGATTTCCCTATAATTGATGAAAGTAAAGGGGAAAAAATCCCTGAAGCAGATAAGGCGGAAGCATGCAGACAATTATGCCACAGAAACTTTGGTGTAGGTGGAGACGGCGTATTGTTTGTTGTCCCATCTGAAGTGGCTGACATCGGATACAGAATGTTTAACCCGGATGGATCTGAAGCGGAAATGTGTGGAAATGGTATCCGCTGCTTTGGAGATTTTGTCTACAGAAACAAGATTGTGGAAAAGGAAACAATGACTGTTGAAACCAAATCAGGCATAAAAACCATTGAAATCACAGTTGAAGATGGCGAACCTGTTCTCTTTAAGGTTAATATGGGTAAATCCACTTTCAAAGTTCCTGAAATTCCAATGATTGCAGAAGAGCAAGAGTTTGTAGATGGTGACCTTGAAGTGATTGACACTACATTCAAAGCAACTTGTGTCAATGTGGGGAACCCTCATGCGATTCTGTTTGTCGATGATGTGGATGCTATTGATATTGACAAATACGGTCCAGCTATTGAATGCCACGAAGTTTTCCCAGAAAAGATCAATGTTCATTTTGTTGAAGTTTTGAGCAAAAATGAGGGAAAAATGAGAACCTGGGAAAGAGGAGCAGGAGTCACACTCGCATGTGGTACCGGCGCAACTTCAACTGCACTTGCTGGCGTAAAATTAGGTCTTTTTGACAATGAAGTTCTCCTCCATTTGCCTGGTGGAGACCTTGAGTTTGAAGTTTACGAAGAAGATGGTGAACTCGGAGCATTCATGAAAGGGCCTGCAGCTTTAGTCTTTGAAGCTGAAATTCAATAGATCTATTTAATTATTTAAATAAATTTTTTTCTTTTTTTACTATCTTTTATTTTTTAGTTTTTATTCTTTTTTAATATTATTTCTTAAAAATAGTTTTTTTTTTTTTTTTAATGGATAGATTTCTTTTATTAAATCTCTATCTGTTTCTATTCCTAAATACTCTTTAGTGTAAGGGCAAGCTAGACCACATTTAGCGCATAAACTCTTTCCATGTGTCCTTTTCATCTCTTCTTTTATGAATTCAAAGCACTTTTCTGCATCGAAGTATTCTTCTCTTTCCTTTCTGGAGTCCCATTTCACTTCATTTATTGCATCAACTGGACAGGCATCTTGGCAGTCTGTACAGTCATCACACAGTGAGTCGTCAATAGGTATTCCCACCTTAATAGGCATATCTGTAAGGAGTGTAGAGAGTCTAAGTGCCGCTCCATATTTTGGACTAATGAGCAATGCACATCTTCCAATCCACCCGATTCCTGAACGTGTTCCTGTTGTTTTATGAGGTATTTTGCTTGCAAGATCCTTTAATTCTCCAGCAACTCTTTCCCTTGAAATGGCCAGTGCATTATAATTCATGGTGTTTTTGATGTATTCCTCACCATCAAGGATTATATCATTTAATTTCAGTCCCAACTCTTTCATGCTTTCAACATAAAGTGACTGGTCATCAGTGTAAATGGTTTTCAATGCTTCCTTTTCTATTGGAATTCCAATCAAAATGCTGTTTGGATATTCCTCAGGAACATTTTTTATACCTTCTAAACTAGCAAACCCTACAACTACTGCACCTTTTGATTTGAGGTACTCTTCTATTTGTTTTGAATTTTTTTCTTCAATATTCATTAAAACCTCTCACTTGATTTTTATATTTTGCTAGATTAGTTTTGATTCATATATTGGGCAATCGTATTAAATCTTATAAGCATTGATTAAAACAATCTCTTCGAAGAAGAACCTCTCGCTTTGAGCTATTTCAGCTATGAATCCATTTCTATCAAACATATTCAAGGTCTTATCATTGTCAGATAATGAGGACTGTATCATCTGAATAATTCCTTTGTCATTTAAATGATTTGGCGCTTCTTCTATGAACCTATCTATGACTTTTCTTCCATCTAATCCGCCGTCAAATGCATAATTTAAATCGTCATTGATAATGTCATCTGAATCAGTAGGGAGATATGGAGTATTAAATAAAATTACATCAAACTTTTCATTTTTCACAGGTTCGAACAGGTCTCCAAACTTAAGTTTTATATTGTCTATATTGTTTAGCTTGAAGTTTTTCTCTGCAAGCTCAAGAGCATTGTAGTTGATGTCAGTTGCAGTCACATCATCTGTTAAGAGACTTGCATACATGGAAACAAGCCCTGATCCGGTTCCTATTTCAAGAACACTCATGCCTTCTTTGATTTCAAGGTTTTCAGCTAAAAGGAAAGTGTCATCTGAAGGGTTGTAAACCAAATCATCTGTTTCTATTTCAAATTTTCCTATTTTCATTCTTAACCCTCAGTAATTTCATTTTTTATTTTTAGCATTCAGTTATTTCAGTTTTTTATCCTCAGTTAATATGCTCTTTTAATAGAATGGATAGTTCCATAATGCTTTCTGGAGATAGATTGATTGTTCTCTCAAGCAATAACTCTTTTATTCTCGGATTTTCGTCTTCTAAATTGTTTAAAATTTCTTTTAATTCCTTTTTGTCCTTAAAGCCAATAATGTGTCTTGAATCAATCAATGCATTTCTTGCCTTTTTGTTTCTGTGCTGGAATAATGCCTTAACCACCTTTGAATAGATTTTAAAGTCATCATCTGCGATCTTGTTTTCTTTTGGCCTTAACTCAACAACTGATGAATCAACCTTTGGGCTTGGAATGAATGATTCTGGAGAGACTTTTGTCAGGAACTTAACATCAGCTTTAAAGTATAGCATTGCTGAAAGTCTGGAATATTGTTTTGTTCCTACCTTTCCATTCATTCTATCTGCAAATTCCTTCTGATACATCAATACAGCAAGGTCAAAGTCATGATTTAGGAACTTGAAGCTGATTGGTGAGGATATCTGATAAGGAAGGTTTGAAACGATTTTGTTGAACTGTGGGAAATCCACTTTTACAGCATCTCCATTTATTAGCTCTACATTATCGATTTGCTCTTTTTCCAAGCGTTCCTTTAAGATGTTAAAGATAGTTGTGTCCTGTTCGATAGCTATTACTTTCTTTGCTTTTTTTGCAAGTTCAATGGTAAGTGTTCCTATTCCAGGGCCTATTTCAAGGACAGTATCTTCCTTTGTAAGCTTTGCATATTCGATGATCTTTTTCCATTTAAAATCATCTATAAGGTAATTTTGACCTAAATTCTTGTTTAAAATAATCCCGTTTTCCTGTAAGATTTGCTTTGTTTCTTTAGCTAAGGATATTTTTTCAGTCAATCAATCACCTTTTTAGCCATTAAAAATAGTAATTCTTATTGTTTTTTCCTTTTAAGAATGTTTTGAAAAATTAAAAATTAAAAAAATAGAAAAATGAGTTTAAACTCTAACTAAAGAGTTTTACTCATAGAAATTTATTCTTTGTTTTCAGTTTGAGCTTTATTTTGAGGCTTTTTGCCTCTGTTGTTAGGTTTTCTACCTTTGTTCCTATTGTTTCTGCCTCTTCCTCGGCCTTTGCCGTATCTTTTCTTTTTGTTGGAAGGGTGTCTGGAAGGAATTTGGGTAAACATGTAATATTTGTTCTTTCCTCTTTTGACTGTGGTAGTGTCAAGCTCAAGTCTTACTCTCTTTGCGAGCATATCCACAGGATCTCCAAGAAGAGGAACTCTTTCCTTTAAATCTTCAAAGCTTTTGAAAGGTTCTTTCTTACGCTCTTCCAAGATCATTTGAGTGTGTTTCTTGCCAATTCCCGGAATAAGCTCCAACTTATGCATCTTGATGTTAAGGGAATCGATTTCATTGAAGAACTTTACATAAATGTCCTCATGAGCCAAGATGATTTCCTTGATTGCATACTCCAATTCGATTCTGCTTGTTGCAGTCAGGTTTTCAAAGTCTAATAATCCTTTCACTCTATTAATTTTGTCTCTTTTTCCAGATCCTATATAGACTTTGTCATGAATATCTAAATCAATGCCTTCCTTAGGTGTAACTTCGATTAATGTGAATTTGTCTACTCCAATAGCCTGTGCAATAGGTTTGCCGTGAGCAGTTGGCCTTTCTGGATTTACATACCCAAATTTAAGATAATCTAAAATAATTACGTACTCCTCTTTCTTTGGATTCGGATTATCAATGTTTGGATTATCCATATTTTCACCTCATTTTTATTATCAATGTTTATTAGTTCCAGCAATATACTTTTTTGCCGATTGTTTACGATTTCACTATTATTTTTTAATTTATAATATTACTTTTTTAAAATATTATTTATTTTGAATATAATATTATTATATTTTCACTTTATTAATATTTATAATTTTATTATTTCTTGTTAAAAATAGTGGAAATTATTGTATTTTTGTGGAATTTTTAAAAATGGAAAAAATTGTGAAAACAGTAAATTCATAAAAAAGTTTAGAAAAGTTAGTTAAAAACAGTAAATAAATCTATAAAAAAAGTTTTAAAAAAAGTTTAGAAAAGTAGTTAAAAATTGTTAAAAAAGTAATCTAGCATTGAAGAATAAAAAATAGAAAAATAGAATGGATATAAAAAAGATTATTTATTCATCTTCTTTAATATCGTATTTTTCTAAGATTTCAAGAATTTCCTTCATTTCATCGTTTGAAGGAGCGTTTCTTTCTTTAGCGAAAATTAATCTTAAGTCAGCCATGTCCTGTGGCACAATGTCTGCTACGCGAACAGCCTGTTTGTGGTCGACATAAGCTTCAAGCTCTTCGATTAACTTTTCGGTTTCTTCAAGGGAAAGTTTGTTTAGATTAGTTACATGAGCCAAAGTCAAGTTTTGCTCATAGCTGAGCTCATGCTTTTCGGAGAACTCTTCAAGAATTTCCTTTACTTTAGCTGCAGGTATTGGTTCTGTTTCTAATGTTTTTTTCCCAATCATTGTACTCACTCTTGTAATTTTAAGTGTTCTGGAGTAACGATTAATTCTTTTGCTTTATTACCATCTTTTAATGCAAGTATGTAAGCTTTACCTTTTTTGTCCACTACTTTAGCGGTTTTTCCATGGAATCTGGAATGAGGTTGGCCTTTTTGGATACTTGGGTCGATGATAATGTGAACCATATCACCGTTTTCGAATTGTTGAATTCTTCTGGTGATTGGGTTGGAACGACCAGGTCTTACTCTTTTGGTCAATTTTTTTCTACTTCTACTTTTAAATCCTCTGGATCTTTGCATTTTTATACCTCTTTAATATTTAATTAATTGTGTAGTAAAAATATAAAACCCATCATTTTATATCTTTTTAAATAGCTAGTAGCTGCATAATTGGAACTTCTTAAAGTTGTTGAAGTTGAAAATTATGACTTAAGCCCTTCGGTTTAGCTATTCATTGTAAAAGCCAACATATAAGTCTCATTTAGACTTAGCCCTAACCGTAGGTTTAATTGATTAGAACATATCTAAATTTTATATGTTGAAAGAAAAAAATATCAAAAATATTATAAAACATCATAAATTTTAGCGACTGGATTTCAGCAATAATCCAATCTTCTATTTTTGATAGTAATAAACTATATATTTTAAGATGTTAATAAATGTTATGCTTTTATAAGTATTTTATAAGTAAAAAAATAGTTTAATGAAATGATTATAATTTAATTTTAAAAATTGCAGTATTGTTGAAATCATTTGATTCCAACTTCAATCACATCCAATTCTGCACAGATTGCTTGTGTGCCAAGAACTTCAGTAACACTTGGATTGGACCTTCCCTCATCGCTTGAGATGAGCTCCTTGATGTACAATCCGCCCTCTGTCTTGATGATCATTTCAAATGTTTTTGAATCAATGAATTCAGTTTCAATGTTCTTGACTTCCTTTTCTCTGATCTTGTCTGCCCTTCTGTGGGAGACTCTTATAGGAGTTCTTTGCTGAATCATATGGAGGGATTGAAGCTTTTCCAAATCCTCTTCCTTGATGTCGTCTTCACATTTTACAAGTGCCCTATAGACTTTATATGTGTCTGGAGAGGATACCTTGATTTCAGCCTTTCTCTTTCTTTCCGTAAACTTGAGGTTCAGGTATTCGGTCTTTCCCTTTGCTGTTTCAGTTACCTCTTCAGCTATTTTTTCAAGGTCTATCTTTCTTATCTTAGGCTCCTTTATCTCAAGAACGAATGGCCTTCCTGTACCTAGCATCCTTACGTCAATGTCTTCCCTTCCTGCACCATGGAACTTGGCTTCGTATCCATTTGTGTGCTTCAATACCACTTCAGATAAAAGTTCCTCAACGGATTCAGGGTACTGCTTTCCTGTGAAATTGCATTCCTCACAGCCTCTGCCTTTGCATTTTGTGCATGGCCATTTGGTTTGAGGGATGCCTCTTACAAGCTTTCTGTATCTTCCTTCAATGAATATCGGATTGATTTGAAGCCTTACCTTGATTGGATTTTCAATGTCTTCCCTTAGGATTCTTCTGAAATCAACCATCACAAGAACATCCTCGCCATCAAAGTCAACATTCTGCTCAAGGTTTGCTTCAAGGAGCTTGCCTATTTCACGGTTCACTTCCCTTTTGATTATCTCCACATCAAAATCGAATTCGTCGCTGATTTCCTGGTCCTTTTCAACTATCTCCTTAGGCAGTTTGCATCCTACGACAAATGTGTCGAATTCCACTTTGAGGAGTTCTATCTTCTCATTCACCAAATCAAGAACCTTATTGTCGATGTCTTCAAACAAGTCATAGCAGATTGCACATTTATCATCTTCATTTGGAACATAGGCTTCAAGGCCAAGGGCTTCCCTTATCCTGATTCCTCTCTCTTCATTTCCATTTCCTTCTACACAGTCTGAAAACTTGCGTCCAAGGCAATGATTGCATATTTTTCCATCTGTATAATCCATCAATTTCTGTGCTTTATCTAAAGTTTCCTGATTCATTGAATTCCTCGTTTAGAAAATAATTATAATAAATTAAAATAAGATAATTTTTTTAAAAATTTTATTAAAATAAAGAAATTTTATAAAAATTAAAAAATTAATTTAGTTTTAAAAAGTAAAATGGGAAATAGATTTAAAATAATCTATTTCATGAATTGGCCCATGATTCTATTCATGGCTCCTCCGCCCATTCCTCTACGTCCAATACCTTTCATTGCCTTTTTGGTATTGTTATAGTATCTTAGCAATTCCTTTACGCTGTTCTCGTCCACACCGGAACCTCTTGCGATTCTTTGTATACGGGATTGCTTGATTATCTTCGGGTTGAGCATTTCCTCTTCAGTCATTGAGGACATGATCACCTTGAACTCATTGATCTTATCCTCGGTCATTTGAGTGGCTTCCTTAGGTATCTTTCCTCCTAAACCTGGAATCATATTCATGAC
Source organism: Methanobrevibacter sp. (assembly GCF_017410345.1). Taxonomy (NCBI): domain Archaea; kingdom Methanobacteriati; phylum Methanobacteriota; class Methanobacteria; order Methanobacteriales; family Methanobacteriaceae; genus Methanobrevibacter; species Methanobrevibacter sp. Next base: position 21,770 of record NZ_JAFQQZ010000005.1, on the reverse strand, counting down.
CTGTTGCATAGGGCCCATGCTGTTCATCATTTCAAACTGGTTCTGCATGTCCATAAGGGTGAACTTTCCGCTGAGCATATTGTTCATTGTCTTTGTAGCGACATCCTCATCGATGACCTCTTCAGCCTTTTCGATAAGGCTTCTGATGTCTCCCATACCTAACAATCTGGAGATGAACCTTTCAGGGTCAAATGCCTCAAACTCATCGATTCTCTCACCGGTACCGATGAACTTAATTGGTGCGCCGGTTTCAGCCACTGCGGAGAGAGCTCCTCCCCCTTTAGCTGTACCGTCCAATTTTGAGATGATGATGGAACCGATATCGGTTGCCTGTGAAAATGCCTTGGCTTGTTCTCCTGCCTGTTGACCGATTGTACCGTCAATGACGAGAATGGATTCGTCAGGCTCGATGATCTTGTCCAATTTGTTCATTTCCTCGATGAGATCCTCTTCGTTCTTATGCCTACCTGCAGTATCGAAAATGATGATCTTCTGATTCTTGAAGTGCTTCAATCCCTTTTCGGCAAGGTCTAACGCATCCTTGTTTTCAGGGTCTCCGTAAAGCTGGATCTGCATGTCTTCAGTGAGCTGCCTTAACTGCTCATATGCTGCAGGTCTCCATGTGTCTGTACATACGACAGCCGGAGAGAAACCTTTTCTTTGAAGGTATCTGCATAATTTACCGATTGTGGTGGTTTTACCACTACCTTGAAGCCCCAAGAACAGGATCTTGAATGGCTTCTTATTGATCTCAAGCTCTTTCGCTTCGCTTCCAAGCAGGTTGACCATTTCTTCATAGATGATTGTGATTACATGTTCCCTAGGTGTGATTCCTTTTGGAGGCTCTTCATTGAGTGCACGGTCTTCGATTGTTTTGGACAGTTTCAATACAAGCTGAATGTTAACGTCAGATTGAATCAATGCCCTTTGAATGTCCTTCACTACTTCCTTAACAACCTTCTTGTCAATGACACTCATTCCAGCCAGTTTTTTCATGGTGTTTGTAAGGTTTTCTCCTAAACTTCCTAACATTGGCCCATTCTCCGATATTTTTTCTATAATGGATTAAAAATTATTCTTTTAGTAAATTTTTTTAAAATTATTTTCTTTTTAATTTTTGATTTAGTTTATTTTATTAAGATATTTGTTTTTTATTTCATTATTTTTAACAAATAATAGTTTATCTTATTAACTTTAATGTATAAATAATATTATATAAAAGTTTATTTATCTTTTGTTATAAAATTATTGATATAGAAGAAAATTTGATTTTGATTTTAAATTTTTTAAAATTTGAATTGAATTTCATTAAGAAAGATAATAATTATAGTAGTATGAGGGTTATAAAATGCTTGAGAAATTAGTAGAATCATTAAGAGAGGCACCAGTTGTTAAGAAAGGAGATTATGACTACTTCGTTCACGGTATCAGTGACGGAATACCTGCAATGGATCCAAATGTCCTAAGGGAAATCGCACAGGTATTGGATGAAATCATGGACCTATCCAAAATAGATAAGATTGTAGGTGTTGAAGCGATGGGTATCCACATTGCAACCGCCTTGTCCTTGGAAACCGGAATTCCTTTTGTAGTCATTCGTAAGAGACAATACGGATTGCCTGGTGAACATGAAATCGTAAAATCCACCGGATATGCAACTTCCAAATTATACATCAATGACTTGAATGAAGGGGACAATATCCTCTTGGTTGACGATGTGGTAAGTACTGGAGGAACTCTTACTGCTGTAATCAATGAATTGAAAGCCATTGGAGTCAACTTGGTTGACACCGTAGTGGTAGTTGAAAAAGGAGAAGGAAAAGGCATCGTTGAAGAGGCTACCGGCGAAGACATCAAGACCCTTGTGAAATTGGATGTTGTTGACGGCAAGGTTGTAGCTGATTCATTGTTATAGATTTGCTTTTTCAATTAGTTAGTTAATAGTTAGTTCTATGGACTAACTTTTTATTTTTTTAATTTATTAGATTCTATTTTTAAGGTTAAGTCCAAAGATTTAATCTTATTTTTTTTTAAATTATTTTTCATTCTTAGTTGATAAAATGGCATTATATGATATGGAACTCAAAAGGGTTATAAGGAAGATAAACTCTTTGAATGTTAGAAATGTGGGCTTGCAGTTTCCAGAGGGACTTAAGATGCAGGCGGTAGCTCTTGCAAGAGAGATTGAAAAGCAGACAGACGCTACTGTAATCGTATCTGCAGACCCTTGCTTTGGGGCATGTGATGTTTCCGACAGGAAAATGAAGGGAATAGTGGATTTCATTGTTCACTACGGACACACTCCACTTCCACTGAAATACGGCATTCCTACAATGTTCATTGAAGCCAAGGCCAATGTCAAGATCAAGGACTATCTGGAAGAGGCTTTGGAAGAGTTGAAGGACTATTCCAAGATAGCTATTGCAACAACAGCCCAGCACTTGCACTTGCTTGATGAGATTGTGGACTTTTTGGAAGACAACGGCAAGGAAGTTGTCATAGGATCATCAAGAAGCACAAGAAAGGGGCAGGTCTTAGGCTGCAATTTCGCTTCAGTAAAGAATTTAGGTGCTGAGGTTTACCTGTTCATTGGAAGCGGCAATTTCCATCCTTTGGGAATATACCTATTCACCAAGGCTCCAGTATTGGCAATTGACCCTTATAGTGGTGACATCCGTGAAATGAGTGCCTATGCAGACAGAATCTTGAGAATCAGATTTGCAAGAATAGTGAAGGCACGTGAAGTTACAAAATGGGGAATAATTGTATCTTCAAAGGAAGGTCAATACAGGATGAAATTGGCTAAAGAGATAAAAAAGCTCCTTGAAGATGAAGGTATGGAGGCGTATATTCTTCTCATGGACCATGTTAACCCTGATGTTCTTCTCCCATATATGGAACTTGAAGGATTTGTGGTGACAGCATGCCCGAGGATAGCCATTGACGATTCCCAGATGTATAAAAAGCCAGTCATAACCCCTAAGGAGCTTGAGATTGTCTTGAACAAGAGGGAATGGGAGAAATATCAATTGGATGAGATATTGTTTGAAGACAGGTACTACCAATAACTTTAAAATATCATTCACATTTTTATTATTTTTTAAATCATCACTTTAATTTGTTTTATGGTTTTAAAACTAGTTACAAAAACCGAATTTTTTATATATTACTAAAAAACATAAATAATTTACATATAGTTAATTAATAATTTTATGGATGAAAATTTATACAAATTTAATTTCATAATTTGAATAAATCCTATAAATGGAATTATGGGATTTATTTTGGATGGATTATCCTAATTCTGTAAACGGAGTTATGGAGTTACTCGGATGATTGTCCTTATTTTATAAACTGAATTATAAAATGTAGAATTGGCTTAATTGCCCCAGTTGAAATTTGGCGTATTGCCTATTATGAGGTGTTTAGATGAAAATGGAATCTGGAGATTTTGTAATGCCTGGTGACTTTTTAAGTGTAAGTGAACAGTTCCTGCCAGGCCAAGGAGCATACGAAGATGATGGCAGTGTGAAATCAGGTGTTCCTGGAAACGTATTGATTGATGAAGATGAAAAGGAAATCTCTGTAATATCAAAATCAGGCGGTCCAAACTTATTGAAAGTTGGAGACATTGTATATGGTGAAGTGAAAGATGTACGTGGCCAAAGAGCTTTAATAAGCATTTATGCTAAGAAAGGAACCAGACGTGAATTGGCTCTTCCTTATTTGGCAGCTATTCACATTTCCCAAGTGACTCCTGGTTATATAGACAAGCTAACTGACGCTTTCAGAATCGGAGATTTGATTGAAGCGAAAGTTGTAAAGATTATGGGAGACAACCTTGACTTGAACACAGAGGACATCACTTCCGGTGTTGTGAAGGCTATGTGTACCAGATGCAGAACCTTTATGGATCCTTGCAATGAATCCGAAGTTTACTGTCCGGTATGCGATAGAAAGGAAAAAAGAAAAGTTTCTAAGAATTATGATTATTAATTTCATTAATTCTTATAATTTTTAAATTTTTTATATTAATTTAATTATTAAATTCAATTAATTCAAATTTGTAAATTTTATTGTTGATTGCTCATTTAATTTTTAAGGAAAAGATAACATGGAAATTGAAGTTGTAAAAGATACCAAATTAGAACTCGAAATGATTATTCACGGAGAAAACCACTCTCTTTGTAATGTTTTAAGAAAATATCTCATGGAAGATAGTGATGTGGAATATGCGGTTTATGGTATTGACCACCCACTTACCGGTGAACCTATCATGACCATCAAAACCAAAAGAACAAAAAGACCAAGAGACTCTCTTTTAAGAGCAGCTCAAAGATTAAAAGAAGAAACCGCTGAATTCAAAGAATTGCTTGAAGACATTTAAATTTTTTATTTTTCTTCAATTCTTTTTTTAATTATTTTTGTCTTTTTTTATTTAGTTTCAATATTCTTTTTTTATAGATTTTAAATTAATTTTTAGCTATTTAATCTGTTTAGGGGTGATAAGATCAAATATAAAATTCCATCATTGACTGTTGACATTTTCATTTTCAATGAAGATAATGAATTCATACTCATCAAAAGGAAAAATGATCCATTTGAGGGCCATTGGGCATTGCCTGGAGGCTTTGTGGATTATGGTGAAACTACTGAACATGCCGCAATTAGGGAAGCTAAAGAGGAAACATCAATTGATGTCAAATTAGTCAAACTATTCAATGTCTACTCAGACCCAGACCGTGACCCAAGAAGGCATACAGTATCAATTTGCTATTTGGCTAAAGGCAATTTTGATGATGCAAAGGCAGCTGATGACGCTAAGGATATCGGTGTATTTTCATTCGATTGCATTAAAGAAAAAAGACTTGCATTTGATCATGAAACAATTCTCAATGATATAAAAAAATATTTAGAAGAAAATTAATTTTTTCTTATTCTTTTATCTTTTTTTTCAATATAATTTTCACAAAAAATTTCAAAATTTTTTTATTTTTTATAAAAATTTTTCATAATAAAATCTAATAAAAAAATAATCAATATTCACATAATATCTTTTAAAAAAATTATAAATTTTTTACTATTTTTCAATTTACTAGCTATTTGTTATTATTATTATTTTTTAATAGATTTTTACAATTTTTCTTAATTTTTAGGCATTTTTTACCCTATTTTTAAATTAAGTTTAAATACTATGACTTAATAAACTTAATTTATAAGTATATAATATTATATAATAATTAATCATTTACGAAATTTGAAAAACTTAAATTTTATGATTTTAATTAAGTTGAATTGTTGTATGTAAGGTAAATGTTTTCGATTATAATTATTGGAGATTATAATCATTTTCGCTTTGTTCTATTTGATTTAAAAATTTTTTAATTTCGGTTTTTCAAGACTAATATTTATTGGAGATGAATTTATGGAATTTTGTCCAGATTGTGGAGGTATGATGCTTCCTTTTGAAGAAGTTATCATTGAAGAGGACAAGAAAGAAGATGGTGAAGACCAGGAAGAAGTAACTAAGAAATATTTGAAATGCAATTCCTGTGGGTATAAGAAGGATTTGTCTGATGAGGTAAAGGAAGAGTATTCCGTTGAGAAAAAGGTGGAGACCGAAGATACCGTCATCATGAGAGGAGATGAAACCGGTATGAAATCCACTGTACGTGAAATCTGTCCTAAATGCGGACATGACCGTGCTTCCTATGAATTGCTTCAGACCCGCAGTGCAGATGAGGCGCCAACCCGTTTCTTCACTTGTGAAAAATGCGGGCATAAATGGAGAGGATATGATTAATCTCTAATCATTTTTCAATTTGTTTTAATTTATTTGGTTTGGTTTTAAATTAATATTTATATTTATTATTCATTTAATCGTATTTATAGCGATTTTACTAAGGGTATTATGGTGTGTAAATTATGATGAGTGAGTATCCTTAGTATTTTTAAGTAAGGAGATAAAATGACTAATTCAAAAAATAGTAATTTGGAAGACGTTTCCAAGGGAAACGATGAATCAGCTCCCGGAGCTAAAGATTCCACTTCTAATAAAGAAACTAGATTTACTAAATCCAAGTCCATCTCTGAAGTCTTTAAGGAATTGGAGTTTGAAGATGACGAATCTTATGAAACTTCCAATGATTTTGAAGATGATGTTGATGAGATCATACCTATTCATAATGAATATAGGGATTTAGAAGAATCTGATGCTTTTGATGATGAGTCTATTGAAGGAGGAGTAATCCTCAATCCTGATTTGGACGATTCAACTGAAGCAAATGTTAGCGAATCAGCTGGCGCTGATTTGAAAGAAAATACTGATTCTATAGATGAAGCTGAAGATGATTTCAGCGATTCATTTGATGATGAAATCGATTCTGATGAAGATTCATTTGTCGCTCCAAAAGACAGTGATATTGTATTAGCAGATGAGGATGTGGAAGAGAAAATTGGCAAATCTTCTGCTCAAGGCGTATTGATAAACGATAAGAATAAATCTCCAGCTATTCCGGAGAGATCTTTCGATATTTTTGATTCATCCACACTTTTGACCATTGCCGGTTTCATTGCAGGTTTGGCAATTCTGATTATTGGAATAAGCTATTATTTCTCAAGTTCCGATAGGGTTGTGGACAACGTTTTATCAGGTGAAACCGCAGGACTTGCCATATTCCTGATTATTATCGGACTTATTATTATCGGATTTTCCTTATTGAAGTTCTTCTCTTCTTCAAAGTCTTCGTTGATTATCGATACCTTCAACAGCATTAAAAGTATCGATTATGATGAAATAAGCGAGGACGGTCTTACTCGTGAGGACTTTGATGCCATTTTTGGCATGTTCAAAAGAAATAAAGATTCTAATTTTTCCGACGACGGCGATGATGACAAATCTGTTGATTCCTCTAAAGATTTATTTGAGAAGGAAAGTGAAGAGAAACTTTCTGAGGAAGAGATCAATTCCTTATATTCCGATTCAAACCTAAGGTCTCAAAAAAATCAAACTTCTTTTAAAGAGCATGAAAATGCCGATTCAGCAGAACTTTCAGATGACAACGACGATGAAGTTGATGAGATTATTCCCATTCATTCCAGATTGAACAAGCAATCTGAGGGTTCCGATTTGGAAGACAAATATTCAAAATATGATTTCGATGAGGATGATGAAGAGGAATTCGATTTGGTTTCAGTTGATGAAGAGGATATTCCTTATGACGATTCCAATTTAGCTGAAGAAGAAGGTGTTGTTGAGGAAATTGTCGACGAGCCTATTCATGAGGAAATTGAAGAGGAAGTCATTGTTGAGGAAGTTTTTGAAGAGCCAATTGAAGAACCGATTGAAGAGGAAGTCGTTATCGAGGAAAATTTCTCTGATTCTGATGTTGAAGCAGAAAAAGACGATGGATTGGAAGACAAATATTCAAAATATGATTTTGATGATGATTTTGATGATGTAGAAGAATCCCGCCCTAAACCTGAATTCAAAAAATCCGTTGATCTTTCAAAATTTGAAGAACAGCCTTTAACTGAAGAGGAATTGGCTGAAAAGGAAAGAAAGGCTCGAGAATTGGAAGAGAAAAAAAGAAGAATAATTGAAGGTACCAATTTTGACAATAGTTTAAGAAAACAATAGTTTTTCTTAGCTTTTCATTTTTTTTCTTTGCAGATTTTTTCTTTGATTTTTATATTTCATCATTTCTATTTTTCATTCATTTAGTCTATGTGCTCAATCTTTCCCTAAATTTTTCTATTTTTTTATCATTTATTTGTTGAAAATTTCTAAAAATTTTTAAGTTTTGATTAGATTTATAAATGATTAAATACTTATATAATATTATAATAAAATATACAAATTTTATTAAATTTTACAGATTTAAAAAAAATAAATTATGCATTATTTTTATAAAATAAATAATCAATGCTTAAAATTAAATCAAGAGTTGATTTTTAATGTTTAAAGCTGAGTTAAGTGATTCAAGTATTTTAAAAACCAGTTTTGATGCTATTTCATCAATTGTTGATGAAGTGCAAATCCAAACTGACAGTGAAGGTTTTCGTTTAGATGCCTTAGACCGTAGTCACATTACCTTTGTTCATCTTGAACTCAAATCCAGTTTATTCGATGAGTTCATTTGCGATGAACCGGAAAAGATCAATGTTGACACTGATGAGTTAATGAAAGTATTGAAACGTTCCAAAGCCAATGACCGCGTATTGATGTCATTGGATGAAGGAAATCTTATTCTCACCTTTGTTGGTGAAGCCACAAGAACCTTCAAGATCAGATTAATCGATATAGAATACGATTCTCCTGCACCTCCTTCATTGGATTATCCTACAGAATTCGAGATTCCTTTCACTCTCTTGAAGGACTCAATTCAAGACATGGATATCTTCTCTGACAAAATCACTTTAATGGTGGATCAGGAAAACTTCTATGCATCTGCTGAAGGTGAGTTTGGAGATGCAAACATCGAATATTTACATGGTGAAAAAATAGATACCAAAGCTAAATCCATTTTCTCTTTAGAAAAGATCAGAGAAATGCTTAAGGCGGACAAATTCTCTGAAATTGCAACCATCTGTCTTGGAAATGACATGCCATTGACCCTCAGTCTCAAGATGGTGTCTGAAGACGGGGAACTCAGTTTCCTTCTCGCTCCAAGAATAGAATCTGAAGACTAAATCTTTAGCTGGAATAAATTAATTTTTTCAAATTAATTTATTTATTTATTTTTTTTAATAGCAATAAAGCTATTTACACCATTCTTTTTATACATTATAACTTTATTAGACGATTAGCATTAACTAAAATTTTTAGTTTCTTAAGTTTTGGCGACTTTATTTAAAATCAATGATTCTTATGCAAGGCGACTTTTTTCAAGTATTACGCAGGGTTCAAAAGGAAGAACGTAATAAGTCCTCTCTAGCTAGAGTGGATAATGATTTCTATAAGCAATTGCGTGATTACATTAAAGACTTAGAGCGTTCTGTAGCTAGCGATCCTTTTGGAAATGAGCAATTGTTATTGAATAATGCTCAAAGGATTGCAACTGAAATCTGTGAGCTTAGGGAATCCAAGATCACTAAAGCTGCCAACAACAATATCTACAGATCTTTTCTTTTGTTTAAGAAGGACAATCCTCAATTTGACTTACTGGATACAACTCCACTTAATCTTACAGATGAGGAGGAAACCCTATATTTCTCACTTATGGATGCCCTTAAGAATCACAGATATAGAATTTCTCTAGATGAATACAGTGAAGATGGTTCCGTTGATGTGAGTTATGAGGAAGATGAAGAGGACTTCGATGAGGATGAGGAAACCAGTTTTGTAGAGGATTCATATGAATCCAGCAGTTCTGTCGAAGATGAAACTGAAATTTCTGAAGACTTGGAAGATGAAATCTCCACAGCTCTCGGCGAAGAGGATGAAGTCTTGAATAGATTGAATCAGATTAAGGATGCCAAGATAGTTACCGATGAGAAATATGAAAATATTGACAAGCAGGTAGCCAATCAGATGTATCCTGGTCAAGGCAGTGAAGAGAAAACTCAAGAGATTGAAGAGGAGATAGAAGAAACACCAGTCTTCGAAGAGCCAAAAGAGGAAGTTCAAGCTGATGCTCAAGAGGAAGAGATTCAATCCATTGAAGCGGAATCTAAAGATTCAGGATCTTCAAGTAGTTTGGATGATATCTTCAAAAATCCGGATAGTCAATTCGTGGATTTGGATAAATTGGAACCTAATTATGATGATGACTTCTATGATTCAATAGCTGCAGAATCCAGTTATGCTGCTCCAAGCGAAGATGACTTCAATATGATCTTTGCTAAGCCTAAAAAGCCTAAACCTGAAGAGGTTCAAAAACCGGATATTAAGGAAGAGAGCTCACCTAAAATGGGATCCGACCAATCCCAATTAGGATTTTCAACCGGACTGGATGCAAAGGAAGAAAAACTAGAACCTGCTGATGGTTTCGCTAAACCAATTGATGATATTAAAGTAGATAATGCTCCTAAAAAACCAGTTGATAGGACAATGGGAGGATTATTTGCCAGAGATGAAATAGAAAATGCCACTGTTGTAATTAGTGAAGACGTAGGTGAAATGGTAGGAATTGACGGAAAGGTCTATGGTCCTTTCGTAGCAAATGATGTTGTCATCTTGCCAAATATTACCGCCCAAATTCTCATTGATAACAAGAAGGCAAGCTTAGTGAAATATTAAATTTTTATGTCTGCCATTCAGGAATAGAATAAAATTTTTAAATTTCTATTCATCAACTCTTTTTATATAAAAATTATATAAATATTACAAAGATTTATATATGGATAATAATCATATATAAATAATGTATCTATAATAATATGATATTTTCTTATTTTAAAATATTTTTTTAATTATTAGATTACAAGATTTACGCTTTGTTAAATCTTTTTTTATAGTTTTTAAAACTTCGATTTAGTTTATCCTATGTATGGATAGGGAAAATATTCAATGTAGAAAGATAAAAATATTTTATATAAGAATCTGTAGATGCTCTCATGCTTGTAGGAAACTGAAAGATGTTCTTATCAGTATGTTATAATTCATCCTCATGCTAAATGGAAACCTAAACAGTTCCAAGTGGTTTGTTGTAATTAGATATATTATTGAAAAAAATCTGTTAATTAAGTTCTAAAAGTCTTTTAACAGAGAAAATTATTAAAGGTGAAGAAAATGAAAATGCCTAAGGAAAAAAGAACTTACTGTCCACATTGTAAAAGACACACTATTCATGAAGTGCACACTTCCAAAAAGAGAAAAGCTAGTGAATTAAAATGGGGACAAAGACAATTCAGAAGAGTTACCGCAGGGTACAGAGGTTATCCAAGACCATTACCAGGTGGTAACAAGCCGGTTAAGAAATTAGATTTAAGATACAAATGTAAAGAATGTGGAAAATCCCACATCAGAAAATCCTTCAGAGTAGGAAAACCTGAATGGGTATCTAACTAGGTGATTTGTATGGCAAGTAATGGAAGAGGAAACTTTTTAAGAGTCAAATGTTTAGACTGTGACAACGAACAAATCATTTTCGATCGTGCAGCTTCTGATGTAAAATGTATCATCTGCGGTAAAACCATCGTTAAATCCCGTGGTGGAAAAGCTAAAATCATGGCTCACATCGATGAAGTTTTAGATTAAGCTTAAAATTATTAATAATTGTTGATTTAATTGCATTTGCAATTTTAAATTATCCAATTATTATGTGATCTTAGAATAAAGATAAGTATTCATTACTTATCTAAACTGTTTTTATTTCGGTGTTTTAATTGGTAAGAAAAAGTCAAGAATGGCCAGATGAAGGAGAGCTTATTGTAGGAACCGTCTACAAAGTCGTTAACTATGGCGCATTTGCTAACTTGGAAGAATACGCAGGCAAAGAAGCTTTTATTCATATTTCTGAAGTTTCTTCTGGTTGGGTAAAGAATATTCGAGATCATGTAAGAGAAAATCAAAAGATTGTTGCTCGTGTTTTAAGAGTTAATCCTAAAAAAGGTCATGTGGATGCTTCCTTGAAAAGAATCAGGGAAGACCAAAGGACTAAGAAGATCCAACAATGGAAGATTGAGCAAAAGGCTGAAAAATTCCTGGAATTGGCTGCAAAATCTTTGGATAAGGACTTGGATACCGCTTATGATGAAGTGGGTTACGAGCTTATGGATATCTTCGGAGATATCTATGGCGCATTTGAAAGCGCTTCTGAAGAAGGGGCAGAAACCCTTACTGAAGAGGGAATCAGTCAGGAATGGGCTGATGCCATAACCGATGTTGCTGTTAAGAACATCCAGCCACCTGAAGTTCACATCAGCGGTTATGTAGATATCAAGAACTACAACCCAGATGGGGTGGACGTTATCAGAGAAGCCCTTATGGCAGCGGAAGCTGAAAATATTGAAGTTCAATGTGTTGGAGCTCCTCGTTACAGGATCACTGTAACTTCTACAGATTATTTGGATGCTGAAAAGCAATTGAAAGAGGCAGCTGAAAAGGCTATTGCCATTGTAGAGGAAGCAGATGGTACCGGAGAATTCTTACGTGAAATTGAAAATTAATAGTGAATCAGATGAAAATGAAAATGAAAAAGTGTCCTGTTTGCAATATTTACACACTTAAATCTCAATGTCCGAATTGCGGTGGAGAGCTAAAAGTAATCTACCCGCCTAAATTTTCAGTTGAGGACAAGTATGGCAAATATCGCAGGCAATTGAAAAAAGAGATGCTTAATAAGGAATAATGAGAGTTTTTCAATTAGCAATATACTGTTAGTTTAAAAACGATTATTCTATTTCTTCTCATTTTTAGATTACGATTATTAAATTATTTATCAAATGTTCTTGAAGGGTGATCTTATGAGAACAACTCAATTTAAGGTATTAGAAGAAGTTAAATTAGATAATCCTATATTTATTGAAGCGCTTCCTGGAATCGGTCATGTAGGAAAATTAGCAATTGACCATGTCATTGACGAATTGGATGCCACTAAATTTGTAGAGATCTATTCTCCATACTTCCCTCCACAAGTTCTCGTTGGTGAAGGTGGAGTCATTGAAGACATGAAGAATGAGATGTACTACTTGAAGTCTGCTGGTGCAGATGAAAGGGATTTCATATTTTTAGTGGGAAATTGTCAAGGATTGTCACCTGAAGGTCAATATGAGCTTTGCGGATCTGTACTTGATTTCGTTGAATCATTAGGCGCTAAGGAATTGTTCACTTTAGGTGGTCTTGCTACCGGCCAACCTGTAGAGGGTACAGAAGGCCGTGTTTTAGGTGCTGCCACTGATGAAGAGCGCATCGAAATGCTCAAGGAAGCAGACATTGAAATCAGATCTGCTGATGGTGGTATCGTTGGTGCTTCTGGTTTATTCTTAGGTTTAGGCAGACTTAGAGGCATGAAAGGAGCTTGCTTAATGGGTAAGACTCCAGGATATTTCATTGATGCTGAAGCGGCTGAAGCAATTTTACAAAAATTAGCTATTTTAGTCAAGCTTGAAGTAAGCACTGAAGAGCTAGAGGCAAAAGCTGAAGAGATTCGTGAAATGATCAACCAAGCTCAACAAATGGAACAGGAAATGCTCCAAAGGGCAATGGGTCAACCGCAAGCGCAACAGCCTCAAGATGACCTCAGATACATAGGTTAATTGAACTGTAAAATTTTAATTTTAATAGCTATTCAGCTATTCTTTTTTTATTTATTTTTATAATTTTTTTATTACATCCTATACTATTTTTTCATATTTCTTAATATTGTTCTATTATGATAAAACTATTTTTTAAATAATTTTTTATACTTTGTAAAATAGATATAATAAAGTATTATATATACATTGAAATATGTATAATGAATTTATTAATAATCAAAAATTATCAAATTAAAATTTATCTATTTACTTTTTAAAATAATTAGGAATGATATTATGCTTCAAATTGCAGTTACAGGTAAACCGAATGTAGGAAAATCCTCATTTTTTAATTCAGCCACTGCATCACAGGTGGAAATGGCAAACTATCCATTTACAACCATAGATGCAAACAAGGCTGTTGCTCATGTTATCAGCGAATGTCCATGTAAGGAAATGAATGTCACATGCAACCCACACAACTCCCAATGCATTGACGGTACAAGATTGATTCCAATAGAACTCATTGATGTGGCAGGACTTGTTCCAGGAGCTCACGAAGGTAAAGGTCTGGGAAACAAGTTCTTGGATGACTTGATGCAAGCAAAAGTATTCATTCATGTGATTGATGCATCAGGAAGCACTGATGCTGAAGGAAATCCAGTCGACCCAGGGTCACACGATCCATTAGATGACATCGAGTTTTTAGAGCATGAAATCGTCATGTGGATGTATGGAATCGTCAGCAAGAACTGGGTAAGACTTATCCGTAAGGTTGAAGCTGAGCATTTGGACTTTTCCAAAGTCATTTTTGAGCAATTATCCGGTACCGGTATTTTAATTGAAGATGTAATTGAAGCATTAAGAACTGTAGATCCTAATTACAGCAAATGGGAAGAGGAAGACCTTATTGAATTTGTAAGAAATCTCCTAAACATAGCAAAGCCATCCATAGTAATTGCAAACAAGGCAGATTTGCCTACTGCAAGGGAAAACATTGAAAGAATGAAAGAAAAGTATCCTCGTGTAATTGCAACATCTGCAGAATCCGAGCTTGCGCTTATGAACGCTACAAGAGCAGGATTGATCTCATACATCTCTGGAGATTCAAGCTTTGAAATTCTTGAAAAAGACAAATTGAATGCAAATCAAATCAAGGCATTGGAATACATTCAAACCAATATCCTTGATGTTTATGGCAGCACTGGCATTCAGCAAGCATTGAACACTGCAGTATTTGAGCTATTGAACATGATTGTTGTCTATCCGGTTGGAGATGAGCACAAGCTTACAGACCAAAAGGGAAATGTTCTCCCTGATGCCTTCTTGGTACCTAAAGGATCCACTCCTCGTGAATTTGCATATATCATCCACACAGATATCGGTGACAAGTTCATGCATGCAGTAGATGCAAGAAAGAATATGAGAATTGCAAGTGATTATGAACTTCAGGATAGAGACATTATTAAGATTGTAACTCGTTAAAGGTGATAGAAATGATGCATCCACGTCCAAGTCCAATAGCTGCTTCCCTTTACACTTTAAGGGACTTAAATGCTGATGTAATTATTATGCACGGTCCTCATGGCTGTTGCTTTAGAACAGGAAGGCTCCTTGAAAGTGATGGAGTAAGAGTTGTAACAACAGCTATGGCTGAAAACGATTTTATTTTAGGAGCTGCAGACAAGCTTGAGGAAACATTGCAGGAAGCTTATGACACTTTCAATCCAAAATTGATTGGTATTGTTGGAACATGTGCAAGTATGATCATTGGTGAAGACCTCAAAGAACCTATTGAAAAGTTAGGTCTTGATGCGGTTGTCATTCCTGTAGAATCCCATGGAGGATTCGGTGAAGGAGACAATACAGAAGGAGCTATTGCCGTTTTAAATGCTGCAGTTGAATGCGGTGTAATCCCACAAGAGGAAGCAGATAGGCAGAATGAAATGCTAAGGCTTGCGACAGTTGTGGAAAAGACCCGTGGTATGGCACAAGGAAAATATATAAAACCTAATTTCGGTGACAGCAAGGAAAAGGTTGCTAAGATTATTGTAAAGGCAATTCAAGAAGGAAAGAATGTTGCATTTGTCTTGAATGCCAAAAAGGAAACTTCATACCTATTTGCAGACATCTTGAATTGTGATTTCTCCAAGCTGTTTGATGATGCTGATTCCAATAAGGATATTGAAAATCTTCATTTCATTGCAAACTTGGATGAAAACATAGGTCTTCCAAGAATCAGACAGCATGCAGTAAACATTACAAAAGAACTCAATGAAACTGGAATCGACATTGAATGCATTACTGGTGGACTTGACGAATATCCAATCACTCCAAGAAAGGCAGAGGAATACCTTAAGGAAATCAATCCTGACTTGGTCATTGTAGCTGGTGTTCCACATGCACTGTATGTAGAGGAATTGGACTGTGAAACCATTGCAGTTACAGACGGTCCAAGACTTGTCCAACCACTTAATGAATTGGGCTACTCACATGTGATTGCTGAATTAGATGCTCATTCTAAGACATTAGGTGTAGATGAGATAGTTGATTCTGACTTTGGTATGATGATACGTTCAGTTATTGAATGGGAGCTTGAAGAAAATTAATATTTAATTATACAACTATCATTTTAATTAATCGTTATTTTAATTTAGATTATAGAAAAATTTTTACTAAAAATAGTTTAATATATTAAACTTAAATTTGATAAAATTTTAAAATTTGCAGGTAATTTTATGATTACAATTATTGATTATAAAAGTGGAAACTTGAGAAGCATTTCCAACAGTTTTAAAAAGATAGGTGCTGAAGCAATCATAACAAGCGATCCAAGTGAGATTGCCAATGCAAAGCATCTTGTTCTTCCAGGAGTAGGTGCTTTTGGAACAGCTATGGAAAACATTGGCCCATACAAGGATGTAATATACGAGCATATTGATGATGGAAAGCCATTTTTAGGTATTTGCTTAGGTCTTCAAGTATTGTTGACAACTAGTGATGAAACCCCTGGAGTGAAAGGGCTTGACATTTTCAAAGGTCATGTTGAAAAGATTCCTGAAGGGAGAAAAATCCCTCATATGGGATGGAATCAATTGAAGCAAGTGAAAGAATGTCCTATTTTAGATGGTGTAGATGGCAAGGATTTCTATTTTGTCCACTCATATCATGCGGTCCTTGATGATGATGAGAATTTGTCTGCAGTAGTTGACTATGGTACTGACTTGACTGCATCTGTTTCAAAGGACAATGTATTTGCAACCCAGTTCCACCCTGAAAAAAGTGGAGTTCCTGGATTGAAGATACTAAAGAATTTTGTTGATTTGGAATAAAATTTTTTATTCAACTTCTTTTTTTTATTTTTTTTACTTCCATTTTTCCTTTTTTTCTATTTTTTACACTTAAAAATCAAATATTATATACTGAATAAGACAAATATAATTATATAAAGATTATAAAATTATTAAATTATTTTCTAAAATCTTTTTTAATAATTTTAAAAAAATTCTAAGATTTTTAAGTGGAGATTGAAATGATTTACTCAAAGGAAATTGAAAATATGTGTCCTGTTCATAAGGGAGCGGATCATGGTCCTGCACCAATACCTGAAGAGGGTCGTTGGGTAAAATCCAAGGAAATAAGTGACATTTCTGGACTCACCCATGGTATCGGATGGTGTGCGCCTCAACAAGGATGCTGCAAATTGACTTTAAACGTTAAGGAAGGAATCATCGAAGAGGCATTGGTGGAAACCCTTGGATGTTCAGGTATGACTCATTCTGCAGCTATGGCTGGTGAAATTCTTGTCGGCAAGACAATCCTTGAGGCATTGAATACAGACCTTGTCTGTGATGCAATCAACACAGCCATGCGTGAACTGTTCTTGCAAATTGTTTACGGAAGAACCCAATCTGCATTCTCAGAAGGAGGACTCCCGATTGGAGCTGGACTTGAAGACTTAGGAAAAGGTCATAGGTCCCAAGTTGGAACAATCTATTCTACAAAAGTGAAAGGTCCAAGGTACTTGGAACTTACAGAAGGCTACATCACTGAAATAGGTCTTGATGAGGATGATGAGATCATCGGATACAAGTACATCAATATGGGTGTAATGCTTGACCTTATAAAAGAGGGTGTAGAGCCAATGGAAGCTATTGAAAAGGCAAGCGGTCAATACGGCAGATTTGAAGATGCTGTAAAGAAGATTGACCCAAGGAAGGAATAGGAGGAATAATTATGAGTTTATTTGAAAGTTATGAAAGAAGAATAGATCAAATTGTTCCTGTTTTAGAAAAGTATGGCATGAAAGACCTTGAAGAAGCAAGAGACATTTGTTTGGAGAAAGGTTTCAATCCATATGATATTGTAAAAAGTGTACAGCCAATATGCTTTGAAAATGCTTGCTGGGCATACACTCTTGGAGCTGCAATAGCTATTAAAAAGGACTGCAAAAAGGCAAGTGAGGCTGCAACTGCAATCGGTGAGGCATTGCAGGCATTCTGCATTCCAGGAAGTGTGGCAGATGACAGAAAGGTAGGTCTTGGTCACGGTAACCTCGCTTCAATGTTATTAAGTGATGAAACAGAGTGCTTTGCATTCTTGGCAGGTCACGAAAGCTTTGCTGCAGCAGAAGGTGCAATCGGTATTGCAAACTCTGCAAACAAGGTCAGAAAGGAACCTTTAAGAGTCATCTTGAATGGTTTAGGTAAAGATGCGGCACTCATCATTTCAAGAATCAATGGTTTTACTTATGTTCAAACTGAATTCGACTACTTTACAGGAGAAGTTAAGGTAGTTAGAGAAAAAGCATATTCCGATGGTGAAAGAGCAAAAGTAAGATGCTACGGTGCCGATGATGTAAGGGAAGGTGTAGCTATCATGCACCTTGAAGGTGTTGATGTTTCAATTACAGGTAACTCAACCAATCCTACAAGATTCCAACACCCTGTAGCTGGAACATATAAGAAGGAATGTGTCCTTGAAGGCAAGAAATACTTCTCTGTTGCTTCAGGTGGAGGAACCGGAAGAACCTTGCACCCAGACAATATGGCAGCAGGTCCTGCTTCCTATGGTATGACAGACACTTTAGGAAGAATGCATTCAGATGCTCAATTTGCCGGTTCAAGTTCTGTACCTGCCCACGTGGAAATGATGGGACTCATAGGTATGGGTAACAACCCTATGGTAGGTGCGACAGTTGCTGTGGCAGTTGCTGTAGAGGAAGCTCTTAAATAGTTTAAATAATTTTAAACTATTTTTTCTTTTTTTATTTTTTATTTTATCTTTTCGCTGATTTTATCAATAATTATTTAAATATTCTCTTAAAAAAAATATTATTATGATTTCATTTTTTATTTGTTTATTTGCATTAATTTTATCTTATGTAATATATGGTCATTTTTTAGAACATATTGTTGGAGTGGATGAAACCGCCGAGACACCTGCTTACAGATTAAATAATGGGGTGGATTATGTTCCTATGAACAAGTATAAGCTATTGCTAATCCATTTTCTGAATATTGCAGGTTTAGGTCCTATATTTGGAGCCATTCAAGGTGCTTTATTCGGCCCCGCTGCTTTTTTATGGATTGTACTCGGAACCATTTTTGTAGGTGGAGTTCATGACTTCTTCTCAGGGGTTATGTCTGTTAGAAAAGATGGTTTTTCCATGCCAGCAATTATCAGCGAATATTTGGGAGAGACAGTTCGTAAATTCATTGCTTTTGTAATAATCGTCACTGGCATTCTTGTGGCAGCTGTATTTGCAACAGGTTCTGCAGATCTACTTTCAAACTTAACTCATGTTGACACATTCATTTGGTTAATCGTTATTTTTGCATATTTCCTAATAGCTACATTATTCCCAGTTGATAAGATCATTGGAAAAATCTATCCGATTTTTGGATTCTTGTTTTTAATAATGGCTATTGTTCTTATTGTTGCATTGCTATTCAATCCAAATTACACAATTCCTGAATTTACAACCGGTGGACTTTATTTAACTACAAAATCAATATTCCCTTACTTGTTTGTAACCATTGCGTGTGGTGCAATTTCTGGGTTCCATTCATCCCAATCACCTATTGTTGCAAGATGTATGGAAAATGAAAAGGATATGCGTTTAGTATTCTACGGTGCTATGGTTGTAGAAGGAATCCTTGCTTTGATTTGGGCAGCTATTGCTATGTCTTTCTTCCATGGGCAACCTCAATTGGCGACAATATATGGTGCTACACCAGGAGTTGGTGTTAGTGAAATGGCTCAAACTTTAGTTGGACCTATTGGGCTTATTTTTGCAGTGATAGGTGTAGTGATCTGTCCGATTACCACTGGGGATACCGCTCTTCGTAGTGCGAGAATAACAATTGCAGATGAATTTAAATTGAATCAAAAGAGATTTACTTCAAGACTTCAAATAGCATTGCCTTTATTCATATTATCATTCCTAATAACCTTTGTAGACTTTACATTGATTTGGAGATATTTCGCTTGGGCACAACTCATTACAGCAGTTGCAGTCTTATTGTCAGCCACTGTTTATCTGATGGATAATAGGAAGCATTTCATCATTACATTTGCTCCAGCTATTCTTTGTACAGCAATTGCTATAGCTTATATTCTGCAAGCCCCTGAAGGACTTGGATTGGATTCAAATATAGCTAATATGATTTCTGTAATCGGTACAGCAATCATAAGCGGATACTTTATTTACAAGTGTAAGAAATAAATAATCTATCAATCTGAATTGGATTTTTAATTTTTTCTATATTTTTATTTTTTATTTAATTTTTACACTATTTTTTTACTTTTTTTTTAAATTTTAAATTCATAAATAAAAACTTATTAATTTGTTTTGATAAAGTAAGTTTATGGGAATATTTTCATTTTTTAAGAGAGATAAATCTGAAGAAAAAAAGAAAGAAAATAATGCAGCAGAGTCTCATATTGAAATCAATAGAGAGAATTGCAAAGCTTGCCAGAGATGCGTTTCAGTCTGTCCAAACAACAGCTTTCTCATTGTTGATGGCAAATCATCACTAAAGGAGGATTACATTTGCAGAGACTGTAAGGTCTGTGTTGCAGCTTGCCCGAATGAATGCATAAATTTTGTTAATTTCAATTCATAATTAAAAATTGTTTTATATTAAAATCATTAATTAAATTAAATATTATCTAAAATGGTGTAAAAATGGATATAGAAGGTTTTGTAAGAGGAAGACTTACCAAAGGTGAAGATGAAGATGAGCTTAAGTCAATCCTTGCAGAAAGAATAAGAGAATTCAAGGATGTTTCAGAGGAACATTCCATATTGATGGCCGAAAGCGTCATTGATGAAGTCAAGATAACCATGGAGCTTAACAACACTGAAGATGAGTTCTTGAGGGACATCATCACTGTGCCAAAGGCTAATGTCGGCATGGGAAAGATGGGTGTAGGTTCCCGTGGTGCAGGTGACTTCTTTGTACACAGAAAGATTGCAGAAATCGTCAAAAGTACAAACACTGAATCTGTAGTCGACCCTAATGCTCAGGATGACGGTGGAGTGGTAAAGGTTCCTGCCCCTGGAGACAATGTTTACATAACCACTGCTGTAGATGGTATCCACTCAAGACTAAGTGAATATCCATTTTTAGGAGGATTCCATGTAACCCGTGCAACCTTAAGAGATGTCTGTGTAATGGGAGCAGATCCAGTGGCTATCCTAAGCGACTTGCACCTTGCCGATGATGGTGATATCGGCAAGCTCTTTGACTATACTGCAGGTGTCTGTGCAGTCTCTGAGCTCATTGACGTTCCTCTTGTTGCAGGAAGCACATTGCGTGTAGGTGGAGACATGGTTCTCGGTGACAGATTGGTAAGCTGTGTTGGAAGCGTAGGTGTTTCACAATACCCTCCAACTGCAAGAAAAGGAGCAAGCGTTGGGGACATTATCTTACAGACTGAAGGTGCCGGTGGAGGAACAATAACTACAACCGCACTTTATAACGGTTACTTTGATGTTGTATGGGACACAATGAACATCAGTTTTGTAAAGGCTTCCAAAGCATTGTTTGAAGCAGACCTTGTCAAGGATGTCCATGCGATGACTGATGTGACAAACGGTGGGCTCCGTGGAGATGCTCATGAGATTTGTGAAACCACTGGTGTAGGATTGGAGTTCTATCATGACAAGATTAAGTCTACTGTTGCTCCAAATGTGCTTAAGATGTTGGAAGACTTAGACATTGACCCTCTTGGTGTTTCCACTGATTCCCTTATGCTTATAGTCCCTCCTGAAATTGCCGAGGATGTTAAAAAGGTAGTTTCCGATGTTGGAGTATACATTACAGAAATTGGTAAGGTGGATGATGAAGGCACTCCAAGACTCGTTAAGGAAGATGGATCAGTAGAAAAGCTAGTGCCTCTATTTAGGGAAGCTGCATATACCAAAATCAAGAAATTGGTTGGGGATACCACTCCTGAAGACTTTGAAATCATGAAGGACAAGGTTCAAAAGGCAGCTGATAATTCCATCAAGAAGAAAGAAAGGGTTATTGATTACATATTATCAAATAACAAATAATTTTCATTAATTTTTTAAATTTTAATTT
>NZ_JAFQQZ010000004.1 GCF_017410345.1 Methanobrevibacter sp. | reverse complement strand
TTTTACTTATTTATCTTATTTATTTTTTCAAATTTAAAAATTTTTTATTTTTTAGCCCTTTATTTTTTAAAAATTTTACCTCATAATGATAACATTTATTAATGTTTAAAAAAATATATAGTAATATTCTATCTAACTTTATAAATTAATAATATATTAATATTATATTAATATCTCATATTAGTAATGTCAATTATTAATTTCTCAATTTATATGGCTATGATAGGAAGCATGATAATAAGAGTATAATTATAGCTTATATTTTCTTAATATGGGGTCATGCTTAGGCAATAGCTATTATTTCTTTGTTCTGATAGAACAATCTTATTTCGACTTTTTTAGTCGATTTTAAAAAATTTAAAAGAATTTTTGTGTTTTTCGATTAGTTTCGATTAGAAATTAAATAAATCATTTGATATTTGAAATATTTAGAAAATACTTTGGACACAATAAATTCTTAAATTACGATTATATGGAGGACTATTAATGGTTCGTGCTTATTCAAGAAGAGAATATATTAGAAAAATACCAAATAACAGAATTGTTCAATATGATATGGGAAACTTATCTGAAGATTTCCCAGTAAGAGTATCCTTAGCAGTTAAAAAACCAGCTCAAATTAGACACAATGCATTAGAAGCAGCTCGTGTAGCTTCCAACAGATACATGCAAAGATCTGCTGGTAGATTAGGATACCACTTAAAGTTAAGAGTATACCCTCACAACATTGTAAGAGAAAATCCTATGGCAACCGGAGCAGGTGCGGACAGGGTACAAAGTGGTATGAGAAACGCTTTCGGTAAAGCTATCAGTGTAGAAGCTTTAGTAAAGACCAATCAAAAAATCATGTCCATTGACGTAAACCCTAAAAACTTCGAAGATGCTAAAACCGCTTTGAAAAGAGCAGGTATGAAAATGCCGGTATCCTGCAGAATTGTCATTGAAAAAGGAGCAGAATTAATTAAATAAGTCTTTTGACTTTTAATTATTCTTTTTAATTTAATAATTTAATTTTTAATTCATTAAAATCATTCATTAATGATTTTTAATTATTATTGTTAAATTTTTCATAAAAAATATTTATTTGGACTTTAATTTAATATCCAAACTCATTATCATTCAATTATTGAAAATTGATTAAGGACTATTGTTTAAAGAGGAGAAGAACAATGTATGTTAAAAAGTTTGAAGATTTAAGCAAAGACGATTTAGGTATTGCTGGTGGAAAAGGTGCTAATTTAGGTGAATTAACCCAAGCAGGCATTCCTGTACCTCCAGGATTTGTCGTAACCTCCAAGACTTATGACAAGTTCATGAGAGATACTGGAATTTTTAGCAAGGTTATGGATATTTTAGACCAAGTAGATATTAACAACACTAAAGAGCTTCAAGAAGCAGCTGAAAAGATTAAAGGAATTATTATTGAAACTCCTATACCTGATGGCATTTCTACTTACATTACTGAAGCTTACAACCAATTATCACAAAGAGTTGGAGAAGAAGAGGCAGATGTGGCTATCCGTTCATCTGCAACTGCTGAAGACTTGCCTGAAGCTTCATTTGCAGGTCAGCAAGACACTTTCTTGCACGTTCAAGGATTGGAAAATGTAATTGAATACGTAAGAAAATGTTGGGCTTCCCTATTTGAAGCAAGAGCTATTTTCTACAGGGAAGAAAACAACTTCGAACACTCTCAAGTTTACATTGCAGTTGTAGTCCAACAGATGGTGGATTCCGATAAGGCTGGTGTAATGTTTACCGTAAACCCATCAACTGGTGAAAACATTGCTTTGATTGAAGGATCATGGGGACTTGGCGAATCTGTAGTTAGCGGATCTGTAACTCCTGATAACTATGCAGTAGCAAAGGATACCAATGAAATCCTAAATGTTACAATCAGTGACAAGAAAACCATGTTCACCAATGAGGAAGGCGGAACCTCCATTCAAGTAGATGTTCCTGAAGAATTAAGGAAGGAAAGAGTCTTATCCGATGAAGAATTAATCGAGCTTGTTGAAATGGCTAAGAGAGTGGAAGGTCATTACGGCAAACCTCAAGATACCGAATGGGCTTTCCATGATGGCAACTTATTCCTATTGCAATCCAGACCAATCACCACCTTAGGGGATTCCAAGAAAGATGATGCTGAAGAGGAAGTTGACTTGGAAGTATTGATCAGAGGTCTTGGTGCAAGTCCTGGATTGGCATCCGGTACCGTTAAAGTAATCTTAAGCCTTGACGAACTTGACAAGGTTCAAGATGGAGACGTAATGGTAACTACCATGACCACTCCGGATATGGTTCCTGCTATGAAAAGGGCTACCGGTATTGTAACAGATGAAGGTGGAGTAACCTGTCACGCAGCTATCATCTCAAGAGAATTGGGAATTCCTTGTGTAGTAGGTACTGGTGATGCAACAACTACATTGAAGGAAAATGATGAAGTCACTGCTGACGGTAAGAAAGGTTTAGTATACAAAGGCATCATCAAAGGCGCTGAAAGTGAAGAAGCAAGCGCTGGTGCAATTCAAGTGTCTGCAACTCCTTTAATCACTGTTACTGAAGTCAAGGCTAATGTAAGTATGGCTGAAGCAGCTCCAAAGGCAGCAGCAACCGGTGCAGATGGTGTAGGATTGCTCAGAACCGAGCACATGATGCTATCCACTGGTGTTCACCCAAGAAAATTCATCCTTGATGGCGAAGAGGAAAAATTAGTGGACACAATTGCTGAAGGTGTCTTGAAAGTGGCTGATGAATTCTATCCAAAACCTGTATGGTACAGAACCCTTGATGCTCCTACAGATGAGTTCATCACCCTTGACGGTGGGGAAGATGAACCTAGGGAACACAACCCAATGTTAGGTTGGAGAGGTATCAGAAGAGAATTGGATGAACCTGAAATCCTAAAAGCGGAATTCAAGGCAATCAAAAAGCTTCACGATAAAGGTTACACAAATATTGGAATCATGATTCCATTGTCACAACATCCATCCGAACTTAGAAGAGCAAAAGAGATCTGCAGAGAAGTAGGTTTGGAACCTCAAGTTGATGTTGAATTTGGTATGATGGTTGAGATTCCTGCAGCAGCTATTCTTATTGATGAATACATTGCAGAAGGTATTGACTTCGTAAGTCTCGGTACCAACGACTTGACTCAATACACACTTGCAGTGGACAGAAACAATGAATATGTTGCAAAACACTATCGCGAAGAACACCCTGCAGTAATGGCATTGATTGAAAGAACCATTAAGCATTGTGCAGCAGCCGGTGTAACCTGCAGTATCTGCGGTCAAGCAGGTAGTGTACCTCATATTGTAGAAAAACTTGTTAAATTTGGAATTACCAGTGTATCTTCCAATACTGATGCAGTAGAGGAAGTTAGAAAGACTGTTGCAAGAGCTGAAAAGAAAATCATGCTTGATGCAGCAAGAAAACAATTATAATTCCAGATTTCTGATTTAAAAGTCAATCTTTTAAATCTTTATTTTTTTTATTTTCAAATATCTTATTATTTTTTTAATATTATTTTAATTTTTTAACTTTTCTCATTCTTTTTACATAAACTATTTAAGTTAGGATTTTGATAGTATTAAAAAAATAATAATTTTTATTTTTCACTAAAGGTAATTTTTATGAACGAAAAACCAATATCTCACGATGAAATCTTTAATCAATTGGATGAATATCAAGCAATGGACTGTCATTATTCTGAAGGCAGAATCTTAGGGTCCATGTGCACTGAAGCCCATCCTATTGCAAAGGAAGCCTTTTTCAAATTCATTGATTCCAATTTGGGAGATCCCGGCCTTTTCAAGGGAACCAAACTATTGGAAGATAAGGTATTGAATATGATCGGTTCCTTCCTATCCATTGAGAATCCTGTAGGCCATATGGTAACTGGCGGTACTGAAGCCAATATCATGGCAATCAGGGCTGCAAGGAATCTTGCAAGAGATAATAAGGGAATCAAAAAGGGAGAATTCATAGTTCCTAAATCCGCTCACTTTTCCTTTAAAAAAGCGGCAGATATGCTTGATTTGGAATTGATTCGTGTAGACTTGGATGAAGATTACCGCATTAATCCAAAATGTGTGGAAGAAAATATCAATGAAAATACGGTAGCCATTGTTGGCATTGCAGGGACTACCGAATTGGGCATGATTGACCCTATTGAGGATTTATCCAAAATAGCTACCCAAAATGATGTCCACTTGCATGTTGATGCAGCATTCGGCGGTTTTTCAATTCCATTCCTAAAGGAAAGGGGATATGACTTGCCAAACTTTGACTTTTCACTTGAAGGGGTCAGATCAATCACCGTAGACCCTCATAAGATGGGGCTTTCACCAATTCCTTCAGGAGGAATCCTATTTAGAGACCAATCCTATTTGGATGCAATGTCTGTCGATTCTCCTTATCTGACCATCAAAAATCAGTCTACCATTGTAGGTACCCGTTTAGGAGCTTCTGCAGCGGCAACATATGCTGTGATGAGCTATTTGGGAAAGGAAGGCTATGCAAACAATGCCATAGAGGCACTGGAAAAGACTCACTTTTTGGCAGAGAATCTTAAGGAATTAGGTTATGAATTGGTTGTTGAGCCTAAATTGAATATTGTTGCCTTCAACCATCCTTATTTGGAAACTTTTGAATTGGCTCAATTGCTTGAAGAGAGAAATTGGAAAATATCCTGTTCTTCCTATCCTAAAGCCATCAGAGTCATTTTAATGAATCATATTAAAAAAGAACATTTGATTGAGCTTTTAAAAGATTTAGATGAGATAAATAAATCCGTTTAGTCTTTTTACTAGTTTTTATAATATTTTTATTAGATATTCTTTTTTTAAATTTTTTATTTTTAAAATAATTTATTATCTTTTCATTATCTTTAAAAAAATTTATTTTCATATAATTTTTCTATTTTATCTTTTTTAATATTCCTCTTTTTCTATTTTTATCCTTTCTAAAGGAGTATTTTAATTTTTTTAAAATAGAAAAGTATTTTAATAAGCATACTAAATAAAATAAATGAAAGATTAAAGAGGTGATAATGTGAAAAGATCTGTATTGATATTAGGTGTTGTTGCAGCAATACTTATTGTAGGTGGTGCTTTTGCATTCACTTTTATGGACAAAATTGCAGATGTTGCTGATGGAGGTAACTCTGGAACTTTTCATAAGGTAGCTGATAAAGTGGATAAAGTCACTTCATCTGATGGATCCACTTCAGATGGGGGAAGTGACATTGTAAGTGAAGTAGTGAAATTCAATTATCAAGCCGGTGATGGATGGTATCGTGAAGTCACTTACAAAGATGGAGGATTCCGTCAATTCGATAATGCAACTGGTGAAATGATAGGTTCCTCTTATGATGAAGACCAAGAGAAACTTGGTGTCATTGATGGCAATTTAGAATAATTTTTATTCTTAATTCTTTTTTTATTTTTTATCCTAATTTTTTATTCTATTTTTTGAATTTTTTAATTCTATTTATCTGTCTATTTTTTTCTAATTTTTAACAAATTTCTTATTTAGTTACAAATTTATCTACATATATAATATCAATTAATATTATATTAGAGTATGCTATGTTTATTTAAAAATAATGTTTGATAATTTTAATATTTCCATACATATTCATTAATTTAATTAGTCGAATTTTCATTTAAACCATATCTAATTTTTTTACATAAAATCACTTTTACAAATTAATTACTTTTCACATAAATTTTAATATTTTTATTTGGAAAATTTTATAAATTTTAAAAAAATATCTAATTATATGAAAAAAATAGAAACTCCCATCAGTGATGATGTGATAAATGGTCTCAAGGTTGGAGACAAGATATCCCTTTCAGGCATTATGTATTGTGGCAGGGATGCGGTATTGCCGAAATTGGTAAAATCCATAGAGGAAGGGGATATTGACAAGTATCCTTTTGATTTTAAGGGAATGGCTATCATGCATACTGCATTTAGCGTAGCAGGAATTGCTCCGACTACAAGCAATAAGGCTGAGATAGAATCATCAATTCCAACATTATCCAAAGCAGGGGTAAAGTTTCACATAGGTAAGGGATCCTTATCAGATGAGACCAAGGAAAGCTTGAATGAATATAATTCTGTTTTTATAATAACTCCTCCTGTAGCTGCACTTCTCACAAATAATGTCATTTCAAAGAAATGTGTGGCCTATGAAGAGGAGGGCATGGAAGCCTTCTTTGAATTGGAAGTTAAGGACATTCCAGGGATTGTAGCTATTGCCCATGGGGAATCTTTGTAAATTTAAATTTTTTTTCTATTTTTGAAATTTATTCTTTTATTATTTTTCAAATGCTCTTTTTAATTTTATATACTATTTTTAAGATAATATTATTAGAGAACTTTATTTAGAACTTAATTTAGAACTTTTTTTAGAATTTTCTTAGAGGTATTTTAATGCAACGAAGGGGAACAACCAATTTGCCACTGCATGGAGGTCATACGCCAAGATGGCTATTTGATAGAATGACCAAATTATCCGGTGCAATCTCTGAAGTTGTGATAGAGGAATATGGAACTCATGAGTTCCTTAACCGCATATCCGACCCTTATTGGTTTCAGGCATTCTCCTGTGTTATTGGATTCGATTGGCATTCTTCAGGTACAACCACAACAACTCTCGGTGCATTGAAATCTTCAATAGACCCTGAAAAGCATGGAATCTATATCTCTGGCGGAAAAGGTACCGCTTCTCGAAAGACTCCTCAAGGGATTGAAATGGCAGGAGAGATATTCAATCTCAAAAGTTCAAATGTTGAAGAGATGATTCATTCAAGCAAATTGTCTGCAAAGGTGGATAATTCATGCATTCAAGATGGCTATAATTTATATGTCCATAATTTCTTCATAACTGAAAAGGGAGATTGGGCAGTTGTGCAACAGGGAATGAACACTGCAACAAAATATGCAAGACGCTATCATTGGTTGGGCGAAAATGTTGACAGTTTCTTAAATGACCCTCATAATGGAATATCCTGTGACAAGAAAGAGAACAAGGCATTGAATATGGCTTCAAAGGAAAGTGTTGAAGCCCAAAAGATTAGTGTTGATTTGATAAATGACAATCCAGACCATTTAAGGTCTTACTTCAAAAGAAAAGATTCCAACCAACTTCTTTTAACAGACTTCAGCATTGATGAAACAAACTCCTTGACTTTACCAAAGCATCATCAGGTTTTGGATATGGATTTGTCTGATAAGGAATTTGAAGTGTTGAAGAATGCATGGGAAATTCAGCCAGAAAAATATGAAGACCTTATTTTACTTCAAGGCATTGGACCTAAGAAAATAAGGGCATTGGCATTGATTTCAGACTTGATCTTTGGCGAGCCTGCAAGCTGGAAGGATCCTGTAAAATATTCCTTTAGTCATGGGGGAAAGGATGGTTTCCCATATCCTGTTGACAGGGATGTTTATGACAATTCAATAGCTACTGTAAAGGATGCTCTCTATCAGGCAAAATTAGATAATTATGATAAGATGAAAGCTTTAAAACGCTTGGATGATTTCATTTCTTAGGTGTAAAAAAGTAGAAGCTTATTAAAAAATTCTATACTAAGAAATAGTGCAAAATTATTAAAAAAAGTTAAAGAATAATAATTAAATTATTCTTTGTTGATTTTTCTATTTTCATCATGGATATTCACTGTTTTTCCATGAGCTGTTGGAATCACTTCAAATACAGGATTTTCAAATTTCAGGTCGAATTCCTTTCCTTCCATCAAAAAATGTTGGAAGATTGCAAGTGCTGCAACTTCAGAGTGAGGCTGTGTAGTTACAGAAACGTTCCAATCAGCATTTTTATAGACTTTTGTAGGTACTTTCGCTCCACCAACGATGATTAAGATGTCATCACCGGTTTCACGAACTTCATCTACAATTTCATGAGCTTGAGAACCATACATTGTCAAATGAACTATTTTTCCTCCATTTTCTCTCCAGTTCATTATGACTTCCATGTAAGAATTGTTGTATTCTATTTCAAAGTCTCCTCCCCATCTGTCTGCAATGTCTCTAACGCTTTTCATCATGCTATGGTCCTCTTCTCCTGCCAACCATACCTTGCTTGCTCCGAAAGCTCTTGCAGTCAAACATACATGGGTTGTAATACGTGTATCTCTTCCTATTCTATGGTCTAATCTTAAAACATTTATATTCATTTTTTCACTCTGTATAATTTAAGATAATTTTTAAATTTTTGATTCTTTTTTTAAATTTTTAATTTAAAGTAAAGCACTAAAGTTTATTGAAATCAATATTAGCATTGCTATCAATGAGAAAAGTCTGCCTAACTCATTTGAAGTTCCAAGGACATCTCCATTTGCAATCTCAAGATGCCTTTTAGCAATCAATGCAGTCAATGCTCCACCAAATGCTCCTCCAATGATTCCTAAAAGTCCTATGTGGATTCCAGGTCCTAAGCTAAGGGCTACAGAAATTATAAAGCAGATAATTAATCCAATCACATAGTTTTGAAGATTCATATTTTGGATGAAATATTTTCCGATTCCATCATCACCTGCTTTTGAACATATGCAGCAGGTTGTCAATCCTATTTTTGCAGAGATTTCCGCTACGATAATCAATAAAATGAAACTAAAGCCAACGGCATAAGCATAATTGATTAATGAAGCGTATGCTGCAATTGTAATTGTGCCCACAATAAATCCTGTGGAAATTCCACCGACGCCAGTCATGGGATCCTTCATGATGCCTAATTTTTTCTGAGGGTCTCCGTGAACCATCACTCCATCACCAAAGTCCATAAGTCCATCAAAATGATTGAATCCATTGACAATCAATAGGAATCCATAGACTATAGTGGCAACCAATAATGGGTCAAAATGGATGAATTTTGTTAATATGAATGCAATCAATGCAGCTATCAATCCGATAAATCCATTAATGACCGGCCAGAACCATGTCATTTTTGCCATCTCTTCAATTGTTGTATAAACGTTTAAAGGAAGGATTGTTGAAAAGGTCAATAAACCTCCAATTGAACGCAATATGGAAGGGCTTTGTTTTTCAAAATAGTCATCATTGTTTTCTTCTTTCATATTTTCAAATCCATCACTTTTTAATTAGTTTTTATAGTTTAAATTTATAGTTTAAAATTATCAATATTAATTTAAAAGTTCATTCCTCGAGTATATTTGTCATGCATCCAGCTATTAAGCCTGCAAATGTATTAGATAGGATTGGTCCCAAACCATATAATATTCCTGGCTTTTCCTTTGAATATCTTCTAAAGTTGAGTAAAGCCTTTGTTCCAGCTATTTGATTTGCGATTGCTGCACCGACAAGTTCATCCGGATAAAAATGGATTGGTTTTTCATTGATGTCAATCTCACGGACTCTTCCTTTTTTAAGGTCTTCTTCCAGTCTGACAGCTGATATTAACAGTGCATTGATGTTTCTATCACTAATTGATTTGAGCAATTGCTTCTCTAGTTTTTCTTTCAGTTCATCACTTGGTTCAATGTTTTCCAAAAGACTCATTCCAACTTCTACCATGTCTCCAATCTGGATTCCTTCACTGACAAGATAATCCAATATTCCAATATTCAAGTTGATCTTTTCCAATGCATCCTCACAGCTTATGACAACTGCATCTTCGATTCTTTCTATAAACTCCTCCAAATCTATATCATCGTCTTCATATTCCATATTTGTAATGTCCAGACCGATTTCCATAATGTAGTCCTGGTCTAAGGTTTCCTCTGGAAGATTGGATGCAATCACCAGGAAATCATCATTGTTTAAGATAGTGTTTATGTGAAGTGGCAAGTGAAGGGATTCAAAGAATTTGGCCTTTTGTTTGGTTGCCACTTTATAAAGTTGTATAAGCAATTTAGGACTGAATGCATGATTTAGAATTATTATTTGTCCAAAGTCGACTTTAGCATTGTTGAATCCTTTCCAACTGTTGACTACTTTCAAATCATCGTAGAAGTCTTGAATTTCGAGGTCATTTGAAATCACAGTAATGACGGTTATATCATCGTAAGCGTTGATTATGTAATCTATCTTATCAAAGCTTTGAGCGATATATCCTCCTTCAATATCATTCTTTTCCTTATATTCTTCAGTGATTTCCATCAATTCAACATCATTCAACGGTTCATCCTCATTTTCTCTATTGAAACTGATGTAATTGTCTGACAGGACCATGATGTTTTCAATTATGTCAATCCCATCGCTTATTTCCAAATCGCTGAATGTTAAAAAATAATCAGGATTATTGATATATAGGGCATCTTCATTTTTAATCAGTTCACCATTTACCAAGCTCTTTTTGATGCTTTCAATTTCCTTGATATTCTTATTGTTTTTGCTTTTTTTAGACAATTGGATTCCTCTTTTCAATTGCTATAAGTCCTTTTCTTTGGAATGATTCAAATTATTTAACAATAGAATCAATATAAAAAACTATTTTAATGAATATATTTTTATAACAAATATTATTTAATTGTAATTATATATATTAATTTAGAGAATTATTTAGAAAATTATTTAGAGAATTATTTAAGAATTATTCAGAGAATTCAAAAATATTGCAATTACAAATTTCAAACTTAAGGAAGTCATTTTATGGTTTACATTATAGATCCTCAGAATGCAGGAATTTCTGGGAATATGATTATTGGAGCTCTTGTGGATTTGGGAGCTGATGAGGAAAAAGTTAAGAATCTTATGGAAGATGTGGCAGTTGACTTTGGAGAGGTAGAGGTATCTTTAACCAAGGTGAATAAGGCAGGAATCGATGCCACATTCTGTAATGTAAAGACAATCGATGAGGATAATGAAAACAATCATCACATTCATTTTTCAGATTTTTTTGAAAAAATTGACCTTTTAAAATTTGCAGAGATTGAAAATTTAACAGACGAAATGGTTGAACTGGCTAAACGGGTCTTTAAAAGAATAGCCATTTCCGAGTCTGGAGTTCATGGCAAAAGCCTTGAAGATGTTCATTTCCATGAAGTTGGCGCTGCAGATGCCATAGCCGATGTTTTCGGTTCCATCTGTGCTTACTTTGATTTGGGAATGGATAAGGACAAGGTTGTCGGCCTTCCTATTGCAGTTGGCGGAGGATCAGTTGAAACTGCACATGGAAGAATTCCTGTTCCGGCTCCTGCAAGCTTAGATATTCTCAAAGGATTGACTGACGAGGAATTTGGAGATTTCTCAAAGGGAGAAGCTAAATGTGTAGGAGGTCCAGTGGACAGTGAACTTGCAACACCTACTGGCTGTGCATTGTATATGGAGTTCTGTGATGAATTCTTGGAATTCGCTCCTATGATGTCTCCTGAAGAGATTGCATATGGCTGCGGTTCAAAGGAATTTGATTTCCCGAATGTCCTAAGAGTCATCAAATCTAAGGATACAAACGGAAAACACAAAATCTGTGTGATTGAAACCAATATTGATCATATGTCCGGTGAAGAATTGGGATTCCTGTTTGACTTACTCTTGATTGAAGGGGCTTCAGATGTTTCAATGGTGCCTATTGTCATGAAGAAAAACAGGCCTGGCCAATTGATTAAGATAATCTGCAAACCGGATTTGGTTGACCATTTGGTAAATATTCTATTTAAGGAAACCGGCACCTTAGGCATAAGAATTTCTGAAAACACCCATAGGGGAGTGGCTGAAAGGCAATTCATTCCTTTAGACATCAATGTAGGCAATCATATTTATACAATCAACTTTAAGATAGGATTGATTGGTGATGAAATAATCTCTCATAGAGCGGAATATGAGGATTTGCGAAGAATCGCCGTAGAGCAGGACATTCCATTGATTGAAGTTAGGGATGTTGCAAATACAATGATTCGTGACTTTTTAGAAAACAATAGGGAGTAAAAAGAATTATGAGAATTCCAAGTTTAGATTTGCCCTTTTTATCAAGGCTGTTTATCGTTTTGGCTCTCCTTATACTGATTTATAATGAATTCAATTTACAGTCTGATATATTGGCAGTAATCTCTTTAGGATTTGCTATCTTATCCGTTTTTTGCATGGTCTTATTTGCCATCAGATTAAGGCAGGGAAAGTATACAAAAGCTTTTCAGATTGTTGTCGAGACAGATGTAGATAGGGCTTTAAAGGATGGTGTGATATCCAAAGAGCAAGCGGAATCCATTCCAAAGCGTGTTGTTCTCAATACAAAAGACCTTATATTGAATGTGATCTTTAATTTTGCAATTGCCAATCACTTTGACCTGATTCCTGTGGATATTCTTCGTGAAGTATTGCCGCATATTCCACCTGCTCATCTTGAACATCTGTATGAGGAGTCTCGTGAAATCAGTGATGACTTGAATGATTATTTCAGGGCTCAGAAATTTGCAAACAAGGCGGATGTAATTTTACGTGCTGATGAGATAAAGGAATATTTGGCTGAAACTTATCCTTGGATGGCTCCGGACACTTTAGAGAATACCTATGATTATTTCTTTTTAGGTATTGGAAATGGATAAGTATTATTAAAACTTTTTTTATAATCCAAATAATTGTTTTATGAGATACGAATAATAATAAGAATAGTATTGTTTATATTTTTATTTT
>NZ_JAFQQZ010000003.1 GCF_017410345.1 Methanobrevibacter sp. | reverse complement strand
TTTTATTCTTTTTTATTTTTTATAATTGTCTTCGTTATGAAAAATATTATATATTGAAAAATAATAAAGATAATACTATTGATATAATTTAATTAAATTGATTTTAATTCGAGTAATCGATTTGTAGGGAGGTGTATAAATAAAAGATAAAGTTAAATGGATATCATTTAGCTTATTATTAATTTTTCTGATTACTGTTCCTTCAATTAATGCAGAAACTATTGATGATAATATTCTTAATGAAGATTTAGCTTATGAAAACAGTTTTGATTTAGAGATAAATGATTTGGATCCTATTACTGAATCTCCTAGTATTTCTAGTTCAGATTCAACTCTTAAGGACTCTAATTATCTCCAGAATTCAGATGAATCTTCACAGGAATTGATTAGCAGAATAAAAAATGCAAATAATGGAGATACAATCCTAATTGAACCTGGCACATATAAGGTTCATGGAATCAATATCACTAAAAACATTTCTCTGCAAGGCTATGGAGACCCACGTGAAGTCATTATCGATGGTGAAGAATTGTCAAGCATATTCTTCATTCAAGACATTGGCATAACTGCCAAATTTAATAACTTAACCATTACCAATGGGAAAACAGGTAATTTCGGTGGTGGAATCTGCATTGAAACAGGTAATGCTTATGTTGACAATTGCATCTTCATTAACAACACAGCATTAAATGTTACCAATGGAGGGGCTATTTCAAACTATGGAAATGAAACGGATAGAAGCTATTTGCTTGTAAACAATTCTCTATTCATAGGCAATCATGCAGACCATGATGGAGGTGCAGTAACTACCTGTTATGCAAAATCAGACATTTATAATTCTGTATTCATCAATAACTCTGCTCGTCGTGATGGTGGAGCTATTCGTGTGAGCATTTTTGGATATGGTAATGTTCAAGATTGTATTTTTATGTATAATCATGCAGATGAGTGGGCTGGTGCCTATTACAGTTGGGCTGGAAACTCCAGTCTTGACAGATGCATCTTCATCAACAATACAGCAGGCACAAATGGTGGAGCCATAATGGTTTCTGGAAACCTTAACCTCACAAATTCGATTATTTTAAACAATACAGCTGGCGAAACTGGAGGTTCATTTTATATTCAACAGCCAATGTTCAATGCTACAACAGTCATAAACGTGCATGATAACATCATAACAAATAATTCCTCTCCTTTAGGAAAAGAGGTATTTGTTAAATGGCCTGATGCAAAGTATTTGTTCCCTAAGTTCAATGATAACAATTGGGGAGATGAAGACCCAACCGATTCTTCTATTTTGGATCCTAATAATGTTTCAAAAAGGATAAAACCAACTAGAACTAATCAAAATATGGGTTTATTTGACTTATTGGACTTTTCATTGTTAAACAGATACTCTGATATTTTGCAGGATTATTATGGCAGGGATTATGATGATCATTTCAAACGTTTCAATTCAAGCGATAGTGGATTGAAATTTGATGACAATAAAACTGATGCAGGCAGTTCTAATGGGAAATCAAATACCGGAACAGATTTGAAAGATTCTTTGGGCAATCAGTCAAATGGTTTTTCAAGTAACTTATTGAACAATCAATCAAAATCCACATTAAGCAAATCAGCTATTGAATCAGATGAAGTGAATTCCACATTTGTTAGTGAGAATTCCAATAATAAGAAAATGGTT
This sequence comes from Methanobrevibacter sp., assembly GCF_017410345.1. Lineage (NCBI taxonomy): Archaea > Methanobacteriati > Methanobacteriota > Methanobacteria > Methanobacteriales > Methanobacteriaceae > Methanobrevibacter > Methanobrevibacter sp. The sequence continues at coordinate 30,581 of NZ_JAFQQZ010000003.1, read as the reverse complement.
GAATTATTTGAAGAGGATCCTATTAGTCAAAAATCTTTTGATATCCGATACATATTAGTTTTCATTATTGTTTTGCTAATATTTGCATTTGGATTATTGAGAAAAAGAGATAGGTCAAATTAATTTAAATTTTTATTTTTTTATTATTTTTAGTCTAAATGACTAAAATTTTTTATTTTTTCTTACTATTTTACTATTTTACTATTTTACTATCAGTATTTTTATTATTTTTACTATTTTTATTTTAAAAATAGGATAATTAAACAAATAGTTATTATAAACGAAGTAATTATTATAAAACTTGATAAAAAAAGAAAAAAATAAAAAATAATAAATATTTTTTATTTATATTATTTTAAATGATTATTGCTATTTAAACTGGAATCTCGTTTTCTGGAACCTCATATTTGTAGACAACAGAGTAAAGTCTATCCACTATGTTTATCAAGGAACCAACAGATATTTCAATTTTATTATCGGAGTCTAAATAATTCCCCTTATCAAAACTGAATCTTCCAGTTCCATTGATTACATAGAAATGAACTTCAGTTTCCTTATCTGTACCTCTATTCAATGTAGCATAAATGTCAAAACTTGCAAGACTTGTATCAAGTTCCCCGTCCTTTTTGAAATTAATCACGTAAGTTCCAGGAGTTTCTGATTCGAATGTTTCAAATTTGATTTCGCTTGTCTTTATTCTTGGGCACATTGTTCCTACGCCAGTGATTCCAGTATCGTTATCCCAGGTTCTAAGGCTGTTTACACCGTACCAGTTAGGGCCGATTCTTAGTCTTAGGTTTTCATCTTCAGCACCAGGCCCATAGATTCCAAATGGATTTGCACTCATTTCACCAAGAATCATCATGCTTGGCCCTTCAGCATTTCTATAGATTGCATTGCTTGTTACAATAGGTTCTATTGCATCCTGAGCCAAGTCGTATCCTGCATTGAATCTTATGCCTTCAAGTGAATTGTCTGCAATCAGATTGCTTGTAATGACTATTCCAGTACTGTAATTGGAATCAAGTGAGATTCCGATATAGTTATTGCTGATATTGTTACTGTCAATTGTAATGTTTACTGCAGAGTTGTTGAGGAATATTCCATATCCTCTTGGCCCTTCTGGAACATCCATTATATACCAACCAATATTATCGATGATTTGGTTGTTTCTGATTTCTGTATTAGAGGATCCATATCCATATGTGATTCCATAATTGCTTAAGCTGATTTCATTGTCTTTAATGGATAAATTGTTTGAATATTCATTGTATAAGCCGTTTTCAAATGATTTAATGATATTTTCACTGATTAGGATATTTTCACTGTTCAATATTCTTATTCCAGTTCCAGGCATCATAGTGCTTCCATTATTATAATCATTGATTTTGGATTGGTTTAATGAATTGGCAATGCTATTGTTCAATATATTGATGTCTTTAGAGCCATTGATTAGTATTCCATCAGATTCCTTAGGATTGATTATAAAGTTTGAAACATTGACATTATTTGAGTTTATGCTAAATACAGGGCTGTTTGATGCCCCATTCAATATGGTGCCAATCTCAGATTTAATGTTCAACTCCTTATTGACATTCAATTTGATGTTGTTATAATTGTCTCCTAAGAATTCAATTGTATCCTCATTTTTTGAATTGTCAATTATCTTTTGGATTTCAGCATTAGGAAGACCATTGTCAATATATTTTGTATTGACAGCATCTTTGATAGTGATTATATTGCTAAGGCTAATTGCCTTATTAAGAGTGTTTCCCAAGAATTTGCTGATTATTTGATATGTGCCAGGATTTGCAATATTCACATTAAACTTTGCCATGCCGTTGGCATCTGTAACAGCAGTATAGTTTTCACAATCCAATTCAAATCTTATCTTTTCACCAGACAATCCTTTTCCTGCATAATCACTTAAATATACAGAATATTCTTCATCAGTATTATTTGAAAAAGTCCTGTCATAAGCGACAAGCTTAGGAGTTCCCCTTTCCACTGTAATCCTATTGGTTTTTGAAATGGCTTTATATTGGCTTGTTTTAGGAGAACTGATCTTTAAAGTGTATACTTTATCTCCAGTCAAGCTAATCTTTATTTTAGCTATTCCCTTGCTGTTTGTCTTTACAGTGTATGTTTTTGAGTTAAGTGTGAATTTGACTTTCTTGTTTGCAATTGCCTTATTGTTTTGGTCCTTTAGAGTAATGCTATAATATGCATCTACCTTTGGAGTGTATTTCTTGTTTGAACTGATTATCTTTTGGTTCAAACTGGTTATTGTTATCTTATTTGTTTTTGAAATAGCCTTGTACTGTTTTGTCTTTGGAGACTTTATCACTACCTTATATGTTTTTTTCTTGGAATAATTGATTTTGATTTTCACGATTCCATTTTTATTGGTTTTCTTATTGTATGTTTTTGTTCCGATTTTTACAGTGATTTTCTTATTGGCTATTGCAATATTGTTTTGGTCCTTTAAGGTAATGCTATAGTAATTCACTGTTTTTGGAGCATATTTTACATTTTTGCTGACTATTTTTTGCTTTAATACTTTAATTGTTATCTTGTTTGTTTTTGTTACAGCTTTATACTTGTTTGTTTTTGCAGATTTTATAGTGATCTTATATGTTTTCTTCTTAGCCAATTTGATTTTTACTTTAGCTATTCCCTTGCTGTTTGTCTTTACAGTGTATGTTTTTTTGTTAATTGTTACTTTGACGTTTTTATTTGCAATTACCTTATTGTTTTGGTCTTTTAAGGTAAAGGGGTAGTAACTGACTTTATTTGGGGCAAAGGATTTGTTTGAGCTGATTATTTTTTGACCAGTTCTTTTAACTGCAATGCTTGCCTTTGCACTGCTTACATTGTATTCCTCATCTCCATTGAAGCTTACGGTTATTGTGTAAGTTTTTTCACTGGATAGTTTAATTGGAATGCTCACTTTTCCATTTGCATCTGTAGTTCTTGTGTATGTGTTTCCATTTAAGCTAATTTTGATTGTTTTGCCTGCTAATGGGTTTCCATATTCATCTCTTATTGTAGCTGTAAAGCTTGCTCCAGAGTTTGGATAAGTGTTCATGTTGGAAACGGTTATTTTAGTGTTTATGCTATCTTTAGGAAGCTGGTCATCAGCTATATTGAAACTAGCATGAGGGTCAACAGTTGTCTTTCCAACAAGTCCAGGGAATACTGCAAGCAATACGTTTCCGCTTTCAAGATAATCTTTCTCACTAAAGCTGACTGTTGCAACACCATTTTTCATTAAAACGGTTTTAAAAATGTCTCCTTCTTGAGGTAGGGATTCGGTATTGTTTTTATTCAAGTAGAAGGTGACATAAATTGAACTTAAATCTGTTGCAACATTTCCTTTTGCATCTGTTATGGACACCTGATAGGTTCCCTTTTTGACTTGAGTGATTTCACTTATTTGAAGGTTACGATTTTCAGTGTTCCAACCGATGTTTGGAGGTTTATAAAGGGTGGCACCACAGATGGTTTCATCTATAAGGTATGCATATGCTAGATATACTGTGTTTTTATCAAGTTCATAGTTTCCGTTTCCCGGCCCTACATAAGTATAGGTATCTGTCGCACTATCATAGGTGTATTGTCCTTCAGGATCCTCTTTGTATTCAATATGGTAAACGGTTCTTTCAGTATGTCCCATGAAATAATTATTGTTAACCACTTCCAATTTGTCTGCCCCATTTTGCCAGTCCATGTTTTTTGTACGGTAGTCATTTAAAACACCATATTGGCCATTTTGTCTAAACAAGTTTCCTAAAATTTCGATTTTAGTGATATTGCAGTTTACATAGACACCTGCACCGCTTCCATCTTTTTGGTTAAATGCTATGAAGTTATTCAATATGTAAATGTAATCTGCTGTAGTTATGCTTATTCCTCTACCTTGGTTATAGGTAATGTTGTTTGTATCGATTGTTGTGTTTTTTGTGCTGCCAGAGATATTGATACCTGTTTTGGTATTGTTTGTGATATTATTGTTCCTTATGATTGTTTTAGTGCTGTCTACAATGTTTATTCCAATATTTGAATCCTTTATGATGGAATCTGTAATCTGTGTATTTGTAGCGTTTGCCACTCTTATTCCGTCTGCAATTTCAGTGCTTATTGAACAATTGACTATTTGGACATTGCTTGCTCCTTTAATATAGATTCCATAGTCGTTTTCTCTGGAATATTGATCATTTCCCAATAATTTGAATCCTTTTATTACAGTCTCGCTTGCTTCAGGGCTTATGTAGAATATTCCATGTGCGCCAGATCCATCTGTATTGGATGGGCAAGGGCTCATTGTAGTTCCCACTTCACTGATGATTGTTAATTTTTTATTGACTATAAAATGGCAGTGAACATATGCAGTTCCAGTGATGATGATTGTATCTCCATCATTTGCATTGTCTATTGCAGTTTGAATAGTGGGATTTGACATTTGGTTATATGCTTTTCCATCTACATAAGATGTTGATTGTAAAGTATTTGCATCTGAATTGGAACTTTTTAACGATTCCTCATCATAAGCAGCATTGCCTGAAATGCTTTCATCATCTATTGCATTTTCTTGGCTTATGTAATTCTGATTATCAATATCTTTATTATCGATAATCTCTAAATTTTCGTCTAAACTATCACTGATATTAACTTCTTCAAAATCTTCGGCATAGACTATTCCTGTGTTAATCAATGCAATTATTAAAAATAAAGAAATTAATAGTATATTTTTTCTTTTCATTCTCTTTCCCTACTTTATTTAATTAAATAACTAATATTTTGCTTTATAAATATCTTGTTCTTTTTAATTTATTTGATAAATTTTCTAATTATATAACTATCTATATGAATTTATGTGCATTTCATTTTTATAAATTTTTTCTTAATTTGATTAACAATTGTTATAATTTTTGAAATGGGTCCTGCTTCAATTATCAGATAAGATCTATTAAAAAGAGTCATTAGTTTTTGGATGTTTTAAAAAATAAAAAAGAGAAAAGTAATTTAATTACTTTTCAAAATCAGTTAATTTATTTTACAGTAAAGTATGCTTTTTTGGTAATTGCTTTGTAGGTGTTGTCACCTGCAAATTTAGCGGTTGCTAAGAATTTACCTTTTTTAGTTACTTTTACTTTGATTGTAGCTACACCTTTAGCGTTGGTTTTAGCGCTGAATGTTTTACCATTTACTTTAATGGTAATTTTTTTACCTTTGATAGCTTTACCTTTGGAATCTTTAAGAGTGAATTTTACGCTTTTAACTTTTTTCACTTTTAAAGTAGCTTTCTTGAAGGTAGCTTTGGTAGCTTGTACATTTACTTTAATGTTTTTAGCTGTTGTAACTGCATTGTTTTTATCATTACCTAAATAAGATACAGCAATTTGGTAGTTTCCTTTGGTTGCAACATTGATGCTAAGTTTTGCTTTACCGTTTTCATCGGTTTTTACAGTAGTGGTTTTTCCATTAAAGTAGAAGGTTACGCTTTCACCAACCAATGCTTTACCAGTGGAATCTTTTAAGGTAATTGTGTAGTATTTAGCAATTTTTGCAGTAGCAGTCATTGCACTAGCAGTAATGGTTGGAGTAGTTTTAACTGCAGTACTTGCAAAGTTAATGCTGGTTTCTGCTGCTTTGAGTTCTTCATCTCCAGCAAATGCAAGAGCAATTACACCATCTTCAGCTACATCAATAGTTAAAAGACCGTCTGCGTCGGTTTCACCAGTTTGGGTTGCTCCACCGTTGATAGAGTAGCTAATTTCTTTTCCAGCTTGTGCTACACCGTTTACATCTACCAATTCAATAGTTACTTTTTTGGTTGCAGTTGAAATGTCTTTAATGATTATGGAAGTAGCTACTGGATCAGCTGCAGGGAAAACAGGGTCAGTTTCACTACCCCAGTCAGCATACCATACAGTTACAGGAGTTACTCCTTCTGCAATAGTGTTTCCACTAATGTTAATAGGTGCATATGGGCTTAATTGTCCTTGGTTACTTAAAATGTACATGAAGGTAATGGTTGCTGGGTTAGCACCTTCAGCTACGGTTAAAGTGTTTCCAGTGATGTTAATGTCACCGATAGCACTTGGGTATCCGTGTGCAGTGTTACCTGATTCAGCTTTCATGAAGATAGATCCTTCAGTAGCTTCAATAGTGTTGTCTGCAATGATATACCCGTTTGCTGCTTTTTGAGTACTGATTACAGGTAAATCTTTAAAGATTACATTTCCTTCTGCATCTTCACACCATCCGCATCTGATGAATGAGTTGTTTGCAATAACACATCCTTGGGTGGAAGCTCCACCGAAGTAGATAGCGTAACAGTTTTCGATGAAAGTGTTGTCGGTCATTATGTTGTTACCGGAGTTACTTGCAATGGAAATACCGTCAAGAACTTGTCCTTCAAAGGTACAATCTTTTACTGTGATATCGTGGGAACCCATAAGGTTAATTGCTTTGGTACCGTATTCTTTTGTTCCTCCATTGGTTACTTTTTCAGAAGAACCGTTGAAGTAAGAGTTTGTAATGTTACAGAATGCTGCTCCTCTACCGTAAACACCGCTACCCCAATCGAGGAATTTACAGTTGTTTACAGTACCGTTTTCAATAGCTAATTGGATAGCATAACCTGAAACTTGTTGGCCGTATGTTTTTTTACCGTCAGTGTTGATGAATGTGATTCCGTCAAATCCGGTTCCAGCTACATTTGCAATGAAAAGTGCACCAGATCCGCCTTGGGAAGCACCACTTGCTTTAATGACAACATTGGTACCTTTTACGGTAACTTTCTTAGTAATATTGAAAATTTTTCCATCTGCTACATTATAAACTTGGTCTACACCTAAGTCTACTTCTCCTCCATCTTCAGCATTATCGATTAAAGTTTGTATATCATCGCCGGTCTTTTCCTCACCATCTGCCAATACTGCATCATCTGCTGCTGCAGGTTCTTCTACAGCTACAACTTCGCCAATTCCTGCATCAGTTATGACATCATCTACAGCCACATCATCCGCTGCAGATACTGCGGAAAGAGAAATTGCAACTATGAATACTGCAAGAAGAGATAAGATTATCTTTTTATTCATATTTTTTCTCCTTATTTTTCCTTTTTTAAAAGAAATTTAGTAAATTGCACTAATATCAATGTTTTTTCTCAATGTCTTCTCATTTTCAATTTTATGAGAAATAACATCGGTATTTGTATTTGCAAAAAATTTTTTTCTAAGGTTTTAAACTTTAGATAGTTTTTGCAAATAAAATATTTCATATTAGTATGTATATTTATTATCGATATGTAATATAAAGTTTATCGTTTATTTTTTTATTTATTATTTTTCTAATTTTGTTTTTTACTTTGCTAAATATTAGTTATTTTATTAAAAAAAGTTATATTTTATATATTTTTTAATTTATTTCTAATTTTTTGCTTTTTAAGTTTTTTAAATGAATTTAAATGAAATAAATTTAATTTCGCATTGATATTTCTTTTGTAATTTTTTAGTAGATTTTTAATAATTTTTTAATTTTTATTTGATAATCTATTCAATTTTCGTATGTTTATGCATTTAATTTATATTCGAGTAATTTATTTTTTTATAATTTTGAATTCTATTCATTTTTAGAAACTTATTTATATTTTAAATAATAAATTACTGTTCATAATAAATTTATATTTCGAAAATTATCAGAAATAAAAAATTATTTTCATCATTATAATTATATAATTTACTCTTGATCTTTTCGTGATATGAATATTGGTTCATTATTAGACAGTAAAAATTAAAATTAATTCATATTTCTATATTTTTGTGGGAGGTGAAATGTATTAGGAAGAGAATATTAATGATTTTTATTATCTTAATATTCTTCACAAGTCTTGGATCTGCAGTTGCAACTGAAGATAATGATTTATCGGATTTATCTGTGGATGTTTCATCAGATTCTATCAGTTCTCAAGATGAAGTTATTGATAGTGATATTTTAGATGAGACCATTAATGATGAGTCCAATATTGATTATTCATCAGATTCCATTGCAGAGATTTCAGATGTATCTGGAAATTCAAATAATAAGAAATCCAAGGATATCTTAAGTTCAACTGACGATTCTAGCAAAATCGATAATGATGTTTTATTAACCCAATCAGACAGTTCTGCTTCTTTATTGAAAGGTCCACAAACCATTATAATCAAAGATGCAAGTTCCTATGATGGTTCCATCAATGAATATATTCAGAATCTTATCGATGATGTGGCAGCTGGAAGCACTATTCAGTTTACAGGTTCCTCCTATGAAAATATCTATTTGAAGATTTCAAAGCCTTTAAACATTATAAGTAAATCTGGCACATTGATTACTAATATCTTCAATATTCCTGTATTTACTATATTGTCAGGAGGGTCTGGAACAAACATTAGCGGTTTTACCACTAATCTGGTCGGTTCCTTTGTAGATGCAAGTGATGTTTCAGGAATTAGAATCTCTGGAAATAAAATATCTACAAAACGGAATGGGATAGTTTTCAATGATGTTTACGATTCCACTATAAGTAACAATGTCTTTTCAAGCTTTAAAATTGCAATAGATATTTCCAAATCTGGTGGAGTGACTATTTCCAAGAATAACATTACACCAAATAACGGGAATAATATTGGAATCAATTTAAAGGGCATTAGCAGCAAAAAGGGAATCAGTATACTCAACAACAACATAATTTCCAATGATAAGCGTGTAGAAGGCACTGCCATATACTTCGGCAAGGATGCTTGCAACGTATTGATGAAAGGAAATACAATAAGAAAATGGTATACAGCTATTGATTTTCCTTATTCAGTAAATAATGTGTCAATCATCAACAATACAATCAGCGACAATGGTGATGGTGTTATCATACAAGGTTGGATCAATGACTTTACCTTTAACAAGAATCTTGTAACCGGCAACAGTCGAGTGGGGGTCTTGTTCGATTATGATTTCATGGGAACCAAGGGCAATTTCACTTTGGAAAACAACTTCTTCTCATATAATGGCGTATTGGATTTGCAAAATAAGGGTGATAAAGCTGTAAGCATTGGAAAGAACTTTGCAAAGAATAGGTGTTATAGGGTTGGAATGAAATATGGATTTAACATTCGCTCTCGCCAAAGCGGAAGCAAATATTATTTCTCAGTTGTTGACAGGTACGGCAATGCCGTTTCTGGATTGCCTAATTTTTCAGCTGTTCTAACTGTTAATGGTCGTTCTTATACTGTTAATTTCATCAATTCTGTTGCGTATTTGGATATTGGTTCAGGTGCTGGAGGAAAGGGAAGCTCAAGTTCTTCTCTTAATGTAGGTGAGGATAATAGGCAATTCAGCCAGTGGGGTCAATTTGACCAAGTGGATTCTGAAGAAATGGATTATTATGAAAGTTTCTATAATGAATTGTTGAAGGCATTGAGTTCAAATTCAAAAAGAAATTCAAATGCAGATTCTCAAAATAATCCAAGCCATGCTAATTCCCAAAACCAATCAGGTTCCGGTGATTCTGGACTATCTTCAGGGGATTATTCAATCAATTCCAATGGAGTGTTATCTGGAAGCTCAGGCAGTGCAGGTGTTTCTGCATCATCCTCAGCAGGTCCATCACCAAGTTCCAGTGTTCCTGAAAGTGCATCTGCCAAAACATTATCCATTGATGATGAAACATTCAGAGTTATTGGTGTTGGCGGATTAGTGATTTTAATAATACTTGTCATAGGATTATACTACCGTGAAGATATTATTGAGATGATGAAAGAATAGTTCAAGCTTGTCAAAAGCTTTGAACACCTTTATTTCTTAATTTTTTTAATTTTTTAATTTTTTACTTTTTTTTAAAATACTTTATTTTTTTATAGCTTTTTTTAATTTTTTTAGATTTTTCTATTTTTTGGGCATTTTTAAAATTTTTATTTTAATAATCATCTTCGATTAACTAAAATTTATATATCGATTTAAATATATCTAATATTAATTATACTAACAAATAGGGTAGAGAAATCATGAAAATAAATTTTAATAGATTATTATTATCAATATCATTAATTTTCATTCTAATTTTAAGTTTGGGATTAGTTTCTGCTTCAAATAATTCTAATGATTTAATCGATATAAATTATGATGATAATACAATAGTTGAAAATTCTGAAATTTCAGATTCAGATTGGGGGGCTGTTTATACTTCTGAATTTGGTAATTCTATTTCTGATTCAGATTTAGAGAATGAGGATTTAAATGATCAAATAAGTTCATATCATCACTCTGAAGATATGCTCACTTCAGAGAGTGGGGATGATTTCACTGTCATTCAAAATCTATTTGATCAAGCCAATGAAAATGATACAGTTATTCTCAAGGGACTTTATTCAGGTGATTCTAAAATAATCATCAATAAGACTTTAAATATTGTTGGAGATGATTCTGGTGCTACGCTTGACGCTAAGTTCTTAACTCAAATATTGGATATAAGATCTCCAAATGTATTGATTAAAAACATCAGGTTTGCCAATTCCCATGGAATGTCAGTTTCAATCAATGATGGGAATGTAACCATAGATAATTGTATCTTTGAAAACTCAATAAATGGGGAATTAGGCTCTGCATTAAGTTGCTTCGGAGATAATGCTAAAATCTTAAACACAAAATTCTTAAACAATATAGCTAATAAGTCCAGCTGTCACCATACTGATGGTCCAGCAATTTACTTAATATCCAACAATGCAGTAATAGACAATTGCACTTTCATAAACAATACAGGTTACAATTATGAAACTGCATCTTCAGGAGGAGCTATTTGGTTGAAAGGATTCAATAATTCCATTTCAAATTCCATTTTCATCAACAATTCAGCAATATCAAAATTTGCATGGACATTGCATGGTGAAGAGCAAACATATTTGGCTGATGGATTAGGGGGAGCTATTCATTGGGTTGGAAACAATGGAAGGATTGATAACTGCAGTTTCATTAATTGCATATCCCATACCTACGGTGGAGCAATCTACTTGAAGGCGATTAATAATTTTTCAATAAACAACTCCAAATTTATCAATAATTATGCTGTTGGAGATGCTGGAGCAATTTATTTAGGTCAAAATGTTTTCAATATGGAAATAAGCAACTGCGAGTTTGAAGAAAATGTCGCTTTAGGATTAAGAGGAGTTCTTATGCAAAATGATGCTTATGGGGGAGCTATTTTTGCAAGCAAATTCGTTGAAAACATGTCTATCTTCAATTCCAGTTTCTTAAAGAATTATGGGGATGCTTCCATTTATTATTTAGGTTCCAATCTTCAAGTGTCTGCTTCAATATTGGAAAGGCCTGAGTTGATTATAGAAAATGAAACCTTGGAAAGGTTCCTTAAGGCGATAAAGGATTCAACTTTGGAAGAATGTAATTTAGAAATCAATAACTTCACTTTATATTCTGCATCTGGCACCTTATTTGAAGCTATTGTATTTGGGGATGGAAGTATAGACAATAACAATTGGGGATTCAACATAACAAATCCTGATGAATTTATCCAATTGAAACTAATCAAGTCCAATGGGCAATATATCTCCCCTACTTTCTGGATAAATATGATCATTAAGGAATCTGATTCTCAAGGCAATGGGTCTGCAGTTCCTAATGCAACAATTACAAGAAATAAGACTGTGTTGGTTTCTAAGGATATGACAACTACAACAGTTTACAGCAAGGATGGAAAGATTGGAAAGTACTTCCAAATCAGATTAACAGATTCCAATTCAAAAGCCTTAGTTAATAAAAGGATAATTATTAACTTCAATGGAAAGAATTACTATAGGACAACAGATAAAAATGGGTATGTTAAATTACAGATTAATTTAGCTAAAAAGGGAACTTACACTATTGTGGCTTGTTTCTTAGGAGACAATAATTATGATGCAACCTTTAGGTCATACAAGATTAAGGTAAATCCGGTTAAAGCCAAATTGAAAGTCTCAAATAAGAAATTCAAGCTCAAATCAAAGAAAAAGACCTTGGCTGCCAAATTCCTAAGTCCGAAGGGAAAGGCTATTAAAGGCAAGAAAATAAACTTTAGGATCAATGGAAAAACATACACAGCAAAAACCAATTCAAAAGGAATTGCTGTTGTGAAAGTTAAATTGAATAAAAGGAAAAGCTATAAATTCACTGCCAAATTTGCAGGAGACAATACCTTTAAAGCAATTAGCGTAAAGGGAAAAGCAGTTGTGAAATAAATTTTCTCAATTTCTTTTCCATTTTCTTTTTAGTTTTCTTTTTTATTTTAATAAGAAATTCATTATCAAATTCTTCTTTTTTTCATTTTTTCTCTTAAATTCCTTATCGATATGTTTATATAATCACATTTAAAAATATATTATTAATTAAACTAAAATGTGATATGCTATGATGGATTTGATTTTTGAATATCTAATTGTTTTTATTTTATTATTCGTTACCAATATTGCCTTTTTAGTTAAAAAGTACGATTTTAATAAAAATAAATTTATTCCATTTGTCTTGATTTATGGTGCGATAGTATTTATTTTATCATTCATATCATCCTCTTTAAACTTAGGGGAATATGTGATTCCATTCATGCCATATGTTTTAGGATTCGTTAGCTTATTGGTTCTAATACTTGCAATACGCTTTGTTAGCTTTGGCAGGAATCATGGTATTGAAAATGATAGGATTGTATTCTACGGCACTGTTTTATCTTCATTCATATCAATTGGAGCATTGTCATTATGCTTAAAATCAGATAATTTAGTTTTAAATTCATTGGAATTAGCTATTTTATCCATTATAGTTCTGCTTTTGGTTTATAAAATTTCTAAAATATTCAACAAGGCTAAAAGGCCATATTATGCTGTAATCGGGGAATATATGTTTTTGGAATTTATATTCTTGCTGATTTTGGCTTTGACTTTTAGTTCTGTTAGAGAATTAGATTACTCAATCTTCAAGTCTTTTCTAATCCTAACCCCTACTTACCAAGTGATGTATGCAATAATCGTTATTCTCATTATCCTTGTTTTAGGTGTTTTATATAGCGATTGGGTCTTAAAAAGACTTAAAAGAAAATAATGTATTATTATTTCAAATTATAAATTTTTAAAATTAAAAGAAAATAATATTCTTATTATTTTTAAATTAATAATTTTCAAATTAATTATTTTCAAATTAATAATTTTCAAATTCATAAAGAAAATATTTTCATATTTATTTAATTATTTAATAAATTGGTGGAGAGAATGATACTTCAAGGTACAGGAATTTTAACTTCATTTATACATATAATCTCAGAAAGTTTGCTTGCACCTGTTGTAATTATTTTAGTTATTTTCCTCGTATATGCGATTTTAAGCTTAGGAGGATTTTTAAATGAATGGTTTACCAAGAAGCCATTGAAATCCGATGCTTTGGAATCATTGTTGCAGAATGTATCAAAATCAAGCAGTCCTGATGAATTGAAGGCTGTTATTGATTCAAGTGCATTGTATAAGGAACAAAAGGACATCCTTGTAAAAATAACAAATAATTATAATTTAGGTCCTGATGCAAGAAAGGCATTTGCAAGCAAATTGATTGAAGAGGAAGAGAGCAATTTGCTTAAGCTTACTTCAAAAACAGATATTTTAGTAAGATTAGGCCCTATTTTCGGTTTGCTTGGTACTTTAATACCATTAGGGCCAGGACTTTCTGCTTTGGGTACTGGTGACATCACTACCTTGGCACAATCCTTGACAATTGCTTTTGACACTACAGTTACAGGTTTAACCATTGGTGCTATAGGATATGTCATTTCCAAATACAGGAAGCAATGGTATGAAAGTGACTTGACCACTACTGAAGCTGTTGCAGAGGCGATTTTAGAGAAATTAAATGGATTCTAGTTAGGTTATTGGCAGTGAAAATTGGCAGTGAAACTGGTGATAATATGTTAAGAAAAAGAAAACGCTTTAGCGATGATGGTGATGAGGATCCTATGACTGGTATTTCAAACCTTTCAGATGCTATGTTGGTATTGGCATTAGGATTTTTAATATTTGCCATTATGGCTCTTCAAGTCAATCCAGATATGATGGCTAAGACACATGAATCACAGGCAAAGCAAGCCACTTCTCAAGTGAGCACAGGTGAAGACTTTACCAGCAATGCAAGTGCAGGGTCTTCCCTTGAGCAATCAGGTTATGCGGAAGTCGGAAAGGTCTATAGAGATCCTGATACAGGTAAACTGGTAATGGTTCAGGAGTGACGATTGATTTAATATAATTATATTTAATTAATTATTTTTTATTCTAAATTTATTTTTTTAATTGAAATTTTAATTTTTCTTTTAATTCATTTTTTAATTTGCCTCCTTTAAATGATATTTTTGATGGCATAAAAGTGTTTGGAGTTGTATATATGGCAAATGTCAATACAAGTGTGGAATATAGGATTACCATAGGTGAGGATTCTTTTCTATTGGATGAGAAAAAGTATTTGCTTTTGGATTATATCAACGATTTAGGTTCAATAAGAGCAGCTGCAAATGAGCTCAGCTTTTCCTACCGTACCGCTTTAAATTACATTAAAAAGATGGAGTCTACCTTGAATGTTAATGTAATTGAAACTCAAAAGGGAGGCAGTGGCGGTGGTGGAAGTGCTGAACTTACTGAAGAAGGGTTAAAGATATTGCGCGAATGCAAGAAGATTAATGCAATCATGGAGCTTCATCGTGAAGTCAATGAATTGGAAGCGGAGCTTGTAGATATTGATTATTCTAAAGGAGTTATGAAAATACGCATGAAAACTCTTGATATAACCATTCCTTTAAACAATAAATACAAAATAGGAGACCGTTTGTTGGCTTTAATCAGTTATGATAACATATTCATTATGAACAGTCCTCAAAAATCCAGCATTCGAAATAATTTTAAAGGGAAAATTGTCGAGCTCATTCTTATTGATGATATGATCCGTGCTAAGGTTGATGTGGATGGGGTCATTTTCTATAGTGATATAACTTTATCTGCATCCAAAGAGTTGGATCTTATTTTAGGCCAAGATGTATATATAGGATTTAAGGCTCTTGCGATTGCTACTTTAAAATTAAATTAATTCTTTTTTATTCTTTTTCTTTTCATCATTATTCGTTAATTCTTATTTTTTGTTTGCTTGTTTTTTCATATTTCTTAAATATCCCTTTAATTTATCATGATTTATCATGATTTTGGGGATAGGATTTTTTTCGATAAAACAAATTTTTTTCAAAATCCCTTCTATCGTTTTATAAATAGTTTTCATGTTGGTCTATTTTCTTTTATTTTTGCAATTAAAGGGTTTTAACAGCGTTATCTGTTTTTATTCTTTAATATTTTTCTAATTTTTTTGTTCGTTGTGTCAACGAGTATATTCTTAATTTTTTTATAATATTTAGTAAATTGTAAAAATTTATTGATATGAAACTTAATTTAGTTATTAAAAAAACTATTTTTATGATGTTTTATACTTTTTAAATAATTTTACAAGGAGATTTTAATTTGTCATTATTTATCAATAAGAATATATTTTTATATCGAAGTAAATTATTCATTTTTATATAACTAAATTTATATAGATTTTTATTTTTATTAATATTATTTATATGCAAATCTTAATAAATTTGAACATTTTTTAATTTTTCTCTATTTTTCATCGTTATGAATCTAATTTCTCTTTGAAAAAATGCCATTCTGTTTTATATAAATCTTTCCTTTTCATTTTAATAGCAAAGTCTTTTTATATGTATGATAAATAATTATAATTAATGCTCTCTTTATGTAAGGTTTGACATGAACCTCGAGAGTATTGATTATTATATGGGATAATTTAAAAAAGAGGTTGAGATATATGAGTTTTAAAAGTCCTGCAGATACTGCAAAAGCAATTGCATCTGCAGCTACCGCAAAAGGTGAAATGCCTATCGCAAAACTTGCTGTTTTAGGTTTCTTAGCAGGTGCATACATCGCATTCGGTGGATTATTAGCTGAAGTAGCTAACACTGGTGCAGTAGCTGGTGGCGTACCAATAGGTATTTCTAAATTGATCTTCGGGGGCGTGTTCCCTGTAGGTTTAATTATGGTTGTCATTTGTGGATCCGAATTATTCACTGGTGACGTAATGTTTATGACTATGGGTCTCTTAGATGGTAAAACTGATATTATGGGATTACTCAAAAACTGGGTTGGATCTTGGGTATTCAACTTAGTCGGTGGTCTCTTTGTTGCTTACGTACTTGCTTTCGCAACTGGTATTATGGTACCTGAAGCATTCGCTGGCGGTGCAATTACCATTGCTAACACCAAAGCTTTAGGTGGAGCATCCTTCATGGCAGCTGGTAAATCAACTGCTTCTTTAACTTGGGTACAATGTTTCCTTAGAGGTATTGGTTGTAACTGGTTAGTATGTTTAGCAGTATACTTAGCTAACGCAGCAGAAGATGTTGTAGGTAAATTCTTCGGTATTTGGTTCCCAATCATGGCGTTTGTATGTATTGGATTTGAGCACAGTGTCGCAAACATGTTCTTCATCCCATTAGGTATCTTCTTAGGTGCTGAAGTAACCTGGGCACAATTCTTCATCAACAACTTAATACCTGTAACCTTAGGTAACATCGTTGGTGCTGCAGTATTCGTAGCATGTGCATACTGGTTCGTATACTTACGTGACTAAATGTACAAAATCAGTTTGGATCTAATATTCTTGTATTAGTCAAACACAAAGGATTTTTTAAATCCCTAAATTTGTATTTACTTATTGAAATATTTGAGCGAAACCTATTTAATTCAAATATCAATAAGTATCTACAAAATTTATATAGTTTTTAGAAATTTTTAATAAAAAATTTCATTTGAATAAAAATCATACTTATATAAAGAATTTTTTACAATTCTTAAAAAAAAACAAATAGAGATTTCTCTATTTTCACAAAATTTCATGATAATATAATATTATATTATAAATGTACTTTGATATTATTGTCAATTTCTTTTATTGGATTATAACAATAGACACAATTCACAATACTCGACACAATTCACAATAATCCAGAAAGAAACTTAATAAATTATATATTAACAGTTTATAGAAATCAATAGACACAATTCACAATATCCGACACAATTCACAATAATCAAAGAAAGATTTTAATATATATGTAATTATTATAAAGTTTTTCAGTTGTTAGTCAATAATTGATTTTGCCAATATGTAAACAAAAAAATAAAACCTTGATTTTATTATGGAGATTATAAAATGGTTGAGATAAAATATGTACCATCTATTTGTCCTTACTGTGGTACCGGATGTGGTATCAACTTTGTAGTCAAAGATGGAAAAATCATTGGTGTCGAACCATGGAAAAGACACCCTGTTAATGAAGGTAAAGTATGTCCAAAAGGTAACTTTGGATGGCAATTCATTAACCACCCAGACAGATTAACTACTCCGTTAATCAAAGAAAATGGTGAATTCAGAGAAGCTTCCTGGGATGAAGCTTTAGACTTAGTAGCTAGCACCCTTAAGAAATACGCTGACACTGACCCTAACAAATTAGGTTTCTACGCATGTGCTAGATCTCCTAACGAAAACATTTACATAACCCAAAAGCTCGCAAGAGCTGGATGTGGTACCCAAAACGTAGACCACTGTGCACGTATCTGTCACGGTCCTACCGTAGCTGGTCTTGCAACCACCTTCGGTTCAGGTGCATCCACCAACGGTTATGACAGTATTGAAGAAGCTGATTTCATCTTCTGTATTGGTTCTAACAACATGGAAGCACACCCATTATTCGGTCGTAAAATTATCAGAGCTATTAAGAACGGCGCAAAATTAGTAGTAGCAGACCCAAGATTCACTCCTACTGCAAAATTAGCTCACGAATACATGCAATTCAAAACCGGTACTGACGTAGCTTTAATGAACGGTATGATCAAGATCATCATTGAAAACGGATTACAAGATGATGAGTTCATTAAGAACAGAACCAAAGGTTACGAAGAAATGAAAGAAGTTGCAATGAAATACGACCTTGACAAAGTAGCAGAAATCACCGAAGCTGACCCTGAACAAATTGAACGTGTAGCTATCGAATATGCACAAGCTGAAAACGCAGCTATTGTATACTCCTTAGGTATTACAGAACACTCCCACGGTGCAGACAACGTAATGTCCACTGCTAACTTAGCAATGTTAACCGGTAACTTAGGTAAAATCGGTGGAGGAGTAAACCCATTAAGAGGACAAAACAACGTACAAGGTGCTTGTGATATGGGTGCATTACCTTCTGACTATGTAGGTTACCAAAAAGTTGCAAACCCTGAAATTACCAAAAAATTCTCAGAAGCTTACCAAATCGACTTACCAACCACTCCTGGTTTAACCTTAGTCGAAATGATGAACGCTGCTCACTCTGGTGACTTAAAAGTATTATACATCCACGGTGAAGACCCTGTTCTCTCCGATGCAGATATTAAACACACCAAAGAAGCAATCGCAAACTTAGAAATGTTAATCGTTCAAGAATTGTTCATGACCGACACCGCTGCTGAAGCAGATGTAGTATTACCTGCAGCAGGTTGGGGTGAACAAGAAGGTACCTTCACTTCCGGTGAAAGAAGAGTTCAATGGTTACGTAAAGCTCAAGAACCACCTGAAGGAACCATGCTTGACTGGAAGATTATGGAAGAAATTGCTGTTAGAATGGGCAGACCAAGAGAATTGTTCCACTACGAAAACGCTGCAGAAATCTGGGAAGAAATCAGAGAACTCGCACCTTCCTACTACGGTATTACCCACGAAAGATTACTCAAACCTGAAGGTGTCCACTGGCCATGTCTTGACCCAGAAGATCCTTGTGAACCTTTAATGCACAAAGACAAATTCGCTCACCCAGACGGTTTAGGTGTATTCCAAGCATTAGAACACAAAGGTCCTGTCGAAGTTGTAGATGATGAATACCCATTACTCTTAACCACTACCCGTATCTTGTTCCACTATCACGCTGCTATGACCAGAAGATGTGAAACCTTAGATAAGGAAGTACCTACCGGATTCATCGAAATCAACACCGAAGACGCAGCAGAAAGAGGAATTCTTAACAATGAAATAGTAAAAGCATACTCTAGAAGAGGAGAAATTGAAATTCCTGCTCGTGTAACTGACGACATTAAGAAAGGTATTGTAAACATTCCTATGCACTTTACCGAATGTGCAGCTAACATGTTAACCAACTCCGATTCTTTCGACCCTAAATGTAAGATGGTTGAATTAAAAGCTTGTGCTATTCAAGTAGAAAAATTATAAGGTGAATAAGGAGTAGATAATATGGCTGTAAATGTAAATGATTTATTTTATGCATACTCTGGTAATGAAGCAATTAAAGAAAAAGGAGAATACGGTGGAGTCGTAACCACCATCATGAAATACTTACTCGAAGAAGGTATTGTTGATGCTGTTGTTGCTGTAGAAGAAGCAGCTGACCTTTACGATGCAAAACCTATTCTCATCACCGATCCTGAAGATGTTATCAAATCCGCAGGATCCCTTCACTGTGGTACCTTGAACTTAGCAAAATTCGTATCCAAATACCTCGACGGTGCAAGAGATATGAAAATTGCTGTAACCTGTAAACCATGTGACGCAATGACCTTAAAAGAGTTAATGAGAAAACGAAAAGTTATCGAAGAAAACGTAATCATGATTGGTGTAAACTGTGGAGGAACCATGCCTCCTATACCAACTATGAAAATGATTAGAGACGTTTACGAATTAGACCCTGCTGACGTCATCAAAGAAGAAATTTCCAAAGGTAAACTCATTATGGAAACCGCTGATGGTGAAAAAGCCATTAAGATTGATGACCTCGAAGAAGAAGGTATGGGTAGAAGAGAAAACTGTCAAAGATGTACCATGAACATCCCTACCAACGCTGACTTGGCTTTAGGTAACTGGGGAGTTATCGGTGAATTAGCTGGAAAAGCAACCTTCGTAGAAGTATGCTCCGAAAAAGGTGCAGAAATCTTAGACAAAGTCATTGAAGCTGGTTTAATCGAAACCCAAGCTCCAATCGAAAAAGGTATTTCCATCCGTTCCAACATCGACAACATCATGGTAAAACAAGCTATGGCACAAAGAGAAAAAGACTTTGCTGGAACTTCCGGTGACATTTTAGAAGTATTTGCAGAATACAAAGAAGAATTCTCCAGATGTATGAAATGTTACGGTTGTCGTGAAGCATGTCCTCTCTGTTTCTGTGACGACTGTTGTCTCGAAGCTGAAGGTCCTGAATGGGTACCTGGTGGATACACCCCTGCAGCTCCATTCTTCCACTTAACTCGTATGGTGCACATGGTAGACGCATGTACCAACTGTGGTCAATGTAGTGAAGTATGTCCTTGTGAAATTCCAGTATCCAAAGTATGGGCTACTGTAAACCAAAAAGTCAGAGACATCTTCGGCTACTACAGTGGTGTAGACAACGAAGAACCATTACCATTCACTGAATTTGGTCCTAAATCCTACAGACAATACTAAATTCGGCAATTGGTAATCTAGAATAAATTATAGTTGTTGTAAACTTTAGTAAGTAGTTTTTAGTGGATTTCTACTAATTCTACTTTTTATTTTTTACAATTTCCTATTTTTATTCTCCTTTTTAATTTAATAATTTAAAAATAGTCACCTCTTATTCACTCATTTCATAGGATTAAATCCTTCCATAATTGAAATTACTATTTTTTAAATTATTTAAATTAAAAAAACCATTGATTTATTTTTAAATTTAATTTATTTATCTAATTTTAATGGTCTATTTTTGATTATGAATTTTCTTAAGAAGATAATTTAATCTATGATTGATAGATAATGATTATTTAGATAAATTAAATTTAAGAATAAGTTTTTAAATTATGAACAATTAAATAATAATATTATTAGATTTTTTCAAATCAAGCAAAACTTTCCAATTCAAGTAAATTATGGTGTAAAAATGAGAATCATTTCAATCGTAGGCTTAAAGAACACTGGCAAGACCTCACTTACAAGCAAGATCATTAAGGAACTGACAAATAGGGACTTCAATGTGGCAAGCATAAAGCATTCTCATCACCAGATGGAAATGGACCATGAGGGAACCGATACCTACAAGCAAATGGAGTCAGGTTCCGATTTTGTTGTAGGAATCGGTGGAAGAACCTATTTCAACATCAATGAAAGGCTTGATTTGGAGAGAATTCTCTTCCTGATAAAGCTTATTGAAAATCCTGATTTTGTGGTCATAGAAGGATTCAAAGCTTATCCTTATGCCAAAATAGCAACTTGCGAGGAAGTCAAGGATGAATACACAATAAAAGTGGTGAATTCATTTGAAATCACTGATGATGAATTGATTGAATTGGTCGACCTTGTTGAAGAAAGGGCCTATGATATTCTAGAGACCTTGTTTGTCAATGAGTGCGGCTATAATGATGCAAGCCTCATAGGACAGGCATTTGCACAAGGAAAATTGGATTACAATCCAGACACTCAAGCTGAAGTAAATCTGGCTATTGATGGAGTGAACATCGGACTCAACAGATTTGTAAGCGATTATATCAAGCAAACAATATTGGGAATATTGACACCTCTTAAGATTAAGGAGTACGGTGTGGAAGATTTCGATGATATTGACATAACAATTAAGAATAAAAAAGAATAATATACTATTATAATTAATATTATTAAGATTAATTTAGGTAATGATTAAGTATAGTTTTAGGTGATTTGATGAGCGATTGTAATGATGATTATGAAAACAAAGTTAGTTTGGTAATAAATGGAAATGATATTGAATTGAACAAGTTCACTGATGATATCATTAAGGAAACCATTCTCGGATTATTGAAAGCAATTAAGACTTCCGAATATGGTGTGGATGAAGTTAAGGATGTTGAAATAACTATAAAGAATGAATAGTTATTTAAATTAAATTCAAATTGGAATTTTAATCATTATAATTATTTTTATTTTTATCATTTTATGAATTTCTTATTTTTTAAATTTTATTTTGGGGCATGAAGATGAAGGATAAAGTTAGGGACGATTATGAAAGACCGATCATTTCACTTAGGATTTCCATCACCAATCGCTGCAATGTGAATTGCATATACTGCCATCATGATGGGATGCTAGATTCATCTTCTGAAATGACTCCAGATGAGATTTATGAAATCTGCAGAATTGCAAAGAAGCTTGGTGTCGAGAAGATACGTTTGTCTGGAGGCGAACCATTAGTCAGGCCAGACATTGTTGAAATTGTTGAGAAGATAAACTCACTAGATTTCAAGGACATTTCTATCACAACAAATGGAATATTTTTAGAGAAATATGCACAAGATTTAGTCGATGCAGGATTAGACAGAATCAATGTCAGTTTAGACACACTTAATGAAGAAACCTATCAAATGATTGTAGGGAAAAACGTTTTAAAGAGAGTAATGGATGGAATTGTCAAATCTTGTGAAGTTGGTATGTATCCAGTTAAGATAAATATGGTAGTTATGAATAATATCAACCATAATGACATTTTTGACATGTTCGAATTCACCAAGGAACATGGTGTCATACTACAGCTCATTGAGATCATTGAGTCTGAAAGCTGTGATGACAATGACTTCAACTCAAAGTATCACTACCCACTTGCAGAATTCGAAAAGCACTTGGCTGAAATTGCAGATGAGATCAAGGTTAGGGAATTTATGCAGGACAGGAAGAAATATTTCATTGATGGTGGTGAGATAGAGGTTGTTCACCCTGTTGACAACACTAACTTCTGCAAGAACTGCACAAGATTAAGAATCACTCCTGAAGGAAAGATTAAACCGTGTTTGCTTAGAAACGACAATCTTGTAGACCTTGTTGAATTCATTAGGGAAGGAGTATCTGATGAAGAGCTTGTGGACATCTTCCTAAAGGGAATTCATAATAGGGAACCTTTCTATAAAGAAGAATAGAACTTTCTATTTTTTTCTATTTTTTCAATTATTTTTTTTTTCTTAAATGAATATTATTCAAAAATTTATCCATTTTTTTAATTAATTATAATTTCACTATTTCTTTGTTATTTCTCAAAATGAATATAATATTGATGTTATTTTGAAATTTAAAGCTTTAAAAATCGTTATATTTAAGTATTAAGCCTAAAAAATCTATATTTAGGTTTCACCATCTAAAAAGATCATACATTCTCAGAAAATTTTTTGGAGGTGAAATTTTGGAAATAAGTCTTAGAACAATTTTATTGCTTCTTGAAGTTCTAATAAAATTATTTCTAATCTTTATCCAATAATCATCTCTGCTGTGTAAATTGCCGTTTAAAAAAGTTAGGTTAGATCTTATCCTTGATGGGCTTTTCCTACTATTTTTATAAAATGAAAACTTTTATATATTAAGCGAATTATAGTATATTTAGGGATTTATTTAGCAGATCCGAAAAATTTTTTGAGAGTGTGGTGTTATTTGAATTCTTATTAGAATTCATCTAACATTTTTTGACTATTTTTAAGTTTTTTATCAAAAATCTTTAGATTTTTCATAATTATTTTCAAAAATTTACAGGGAATTTTTTCATTATTTTTAAATATTTTTTTAGTAAAACTTTCGTTGATTTTCATAAGGATTTTTCTAATTTCTCATCAAGAAATTTTCCTCAAAATCACTATGTGTACTTACTACACTCAACTTATGTGTATTTAGTACACATTTTTTTGTTTGGCCTAAAAAATTTAAAAATTTTAGAAAATTCGATATAAAATCGTTTACATATTGGAGATATAATTAATCTATTTTTTAGTATTTTTTGCTTATTTTTATTTTATTTAAATTAGTTCAATTCTTATAGTAAGATTAAAAAATCATTATTTTTATAAATAAATTATAATTTATCTATATATTATAAATTAAATTACTTCAAACTGAGTATAATTAAAAATAACTATTAAAAACAATTATTAATTTTTTTAAAAATGTGTATATAATACACAGTAATATATAAATCTTTTGACTTTAGTCTAAATATGTACCCTTTATATATAAATCTATATTAATATAATATTGTACACATGGTGAATTTATGCCAAAACATATAGTATCTGGACTAAAATATTTAGAAAGTGTTGAGTTGAGAAAGAGAGGTTTGTCTCAAAAGGAAATTTCTGCGGAAATCGGTGTAGACAGATCAACCATTTCCCACTACTTGAATGGTAGAAACATATCCATGGATTCTATCGAACTTGCTAAAACTATTTTAGAACTAAGTCCTAAGGATTTTATATTAATAGCAAAAGTTTTATTTGGAGATTATAAAGAAATTCGTCAAATCGTGACTATTTTTAATATGAATCATTATGACCCGCAGATTAATGATGGATGTATTGGCTGTGGATTGTGTGTAGATTTGTGTGAGATGAAGACCATTAATTTGGATTCATTAAAAGCAAAGATAAACCCCCGTTATTGTTGTGGCTGTCTTATGTGTGTTGAGAACTGCCCAACAAATTCTATTGAAATTTTGGAGGTAAAAAATGGTTAACGTTAAAGAAATTGAAGGCAAAAACTTCAATATAAAAAGATCAGCAGAAGAAGACAGAATCTTGTCCTTTAAAGATCACGTTTGTATTGGTTGCGGCCTTTGTGAAGCAACCTGTCCTGTAGAAGCTATTGCTCTTGATGAAGTAGCTCCTATTGAACGTAAATACACCGAAACCTATTTCAGTGGTCATGAAAAGATTGCTCAAAACTATGCTCTTTTCAAAAACGACAATGAAGGCAAAGCAAAATTAGACATTGCTGAAGACAAATGTGTTCTCTGTGGTATGTGTAGTGGAGTATGTCCAGCAGGTGCATTAGACCTCACCATTGGCGGCGTATCCATTAAAGAAAATGAAGCTTATCCAAGTCTCGTCGCTTCAGCAGAAATCGATGAAGACAAATGTTTATTCTGTAAGAAATGTGAAGCAGCATGTCCAAGAGCTTCCATTACCATTGACAGAACATTACCTAACAGAGCTGACTTGGTAACCGGTGAAATTGACGTATGTGAAGATGAATGTATCTACTGTGGCGCTTGTGCTGAATTATGTCCTGCAGAAGCTATTGTAGTAGACAAGACCACCGGTGAAGAAAGCATTGTTATTGACAAGGAAAAATGTGTATACTGTCTCGTATGTAAGAAAGCATGTCCTGTTGACGCAATTAAAGCAGTATGTAGATCCTGTTCCTACGGTGAATACGACCTCGACCCTGCTAAAGCAGCAATTACAGGTAATGCAATTATCGACAAGGAAACCTGTATTAAATGTGGATGGTGTGAAGGAGTCTGTCCTGCAGACGCAGCTACTGTAAAACAAGCATTCAAAGGTACTCTCGAAATTGATGAGGAAGCATGTGGTACCTGTGGTGCATGTATTGATGTATGTCCATGTAATGTTTTATCCTTCCCTAAATCAACTGGTCCTGGAGACAGAGGAACTCACTTAGTTAAAGAAGAAGATTACTGTATCCACTGTGGTGCATGTGCTAAAGCATGTCCTAACGGAGCTTTAACCGTAACTAGAACTGACATCGACTACACCCCAACTAGTTCTAAATCTTGGATTGCAGCATTCGAAGCTTTAAAAAATTAATTTGATTGGTGATTATTTATGGAACTTAAAGTAGATCAAGATAAATGTTTAGGTTGTGGAGTATGTGTTATCGCATGTCCAGTAAACGCTTCAATCAGCCCGGAAAACGCTGGTGGACATGGTTCCAAAACAACCGAAACTATTATGATGGTTGAAAACGGATTTATTAAATTGTTCAGTGTGGACAAATGTGACAAATGTGGTACTTGCCAAATGTTCTGTCCTACTGAAGCTATATGGTTAGAATAGGAGTGATAACATGCATTACGCAAATACTTATTTAGAAAGACCTGTAGTAGGAGATTTAGAAAACGTAGCTCAAGAAGGTACTACCAAAGTACTCAAATGTATGTTAAACACCGGTTCTGACATATATCAAGGAGCTTGTAAGAAAAGAGGTTCTACCTTAAAAGAAGAATATAAAAACGCTTCCGGTACCTGTTACATGGATCCTCGTGACATGGTAAAATTAGGTGTGAAAAACTGGGACACCGTACTTGTAAAAACCGACTATGGTGAAGTTGTCTTAAACGCAGCAAAATCCAGAGATGCTCCTCACGAAGGTACTATTTTTGTATGTAAAGGTCCATGGGCTAACACTATTGTAAGCCACGAAACCTACTGTTGTTCAGACCCTACCTACAAAGGTATCCACGCCACTGTAGAAAAAACCGACAGAAAAGTTCTACTCATGGCAGACTTAATGAGATGGGTATACAAAAAATATGTTGACGAAGAAGATGATGACGTTATTGAAAACATGGAATCATTAGGTGAAAGACCAGTTTATAACGGACGTAAATGGGAGGAGTTGATTGATCATGACATATGAACCACCTGTAACTGATTACGATCACATTGTAGAAAATTGTACTTGTGCATTCTGTGGATGTAACTGTGATGACTTGGATTTCTTAGTTAAGAACGGTCACGTAGTTGCTGTAAGACACGCATGCAGATTAGGTGCAAGTAAAGTTATGGAAGATATGGACCAAAGATTACTTGTGCCAATGGTAAGAAACGAAGAAGGAGTTCTTGAAGAAGTAGACTGGGATACTGCTTTAGACACTGCAGCTGAATATATTGCAAACTCTATTAGACCAGTATTCTACGGTTGGTCTGAAACTTCTACTGAATGTATGAAAGAAGGTGTAGAATTAGGTGAATATATTGGTGCTGTTTTAGATAACCAAGCAACTATCTGTCACGGTCCAAGTCTACAAGCTATGCAAAACGCAGGTTACCCTATCCAAACCTTAGGGGAAGTTAAAAACAGAGCTGACGTAGTTGCATACTCCGGTAGTAACGCTATGAACTCTCACCCAAGACACTTAGCAAGATATGCAGCATTCCCTCGTGGATACTTCAGACAAAGAGGTAGATTCGACAGAACCGTTATCACTATGGATCCAAAATTCTCAGACACTGCAAAAATGTCTGACAAATGGATTGGATTCGAACAAAACGGGGACTACGGTTTCTACAACGCTTTAAGAGCTGTATTAAAAGGTAAAAAATTACAATCTGAATCTGTTTCCGGTATTCCAGCTGAAGACATTTACGAATTGGCTGCTGAAATGGAAGCTGCAGAATTCGGTGTTCTCTTCTTCGGTTTAGGATTAACCCACACCTTAGGTAAACAAAGAAACATTGACATTGCGATTAAATTAGTACAAGACTTAAACACCAACAGTAAATGGGGACTCACTCCAATGAGAGGTCACTTTAACGTAAACGGTTTCAACATCTTCATGGCTTACGAAACCGGTTGGGCATTCGGTGTAGACTTCTGTAGAGGATACGGAAGATATATGATGGGTGAAACCAACACTATCGACTTGCTCGTCAGAAAAGAACCTGACTGTTTCATGGTAATTGCAGCTGACCCTGGTGCTCACTTCCCTAACGGAGCAAACCAACATTTAGCTAACATTCCAGTTATCCAAATCGATATTCACTGGGGACCATCTACCGAACTCGCTGATGTAGTACTTCCTGGATCCTTCATTTCCGTAGAATGTGGAGGTACCAGTTACCGTATGGACGGTGTTCCTATCTGGATGAAAAAAGCTATTGACAAACCTGAAACCTGTCGTGATGACGAATGGATTGTACGTGAATTGAAAGAAAGAGTAATGAAACTCAGAGAAGAACCTAACGTAGCAGATGAATACGTTCCTAATGAAGGTCTCGCATGTCTCTTAGATAAGTAAGGTGATTTTAATGGAATATGTACTTAAAAACGGTATCGTTTACGACCCTGCTAATGAAGTAAACGGAGAAAAAATGGATATCTGCTTCAAAGATGGTAAAATCGTTGAAGACGTATCCGCTGACGCAGAAGTATTAGACGTCACTGATAAAATTGTAATGCCTGCTGGTGTAGACCCTCACGCTCACGTTGCAGGACCAAAATTGGTTGTAGGTAGATTATACAGACCAGAAGACGAAAGAAGAGGAGTAGCTCAAAAAACCAAAACAACCAGAGCTGAAGCTGGTTTCTCTATCCCAAGTTGTCCTACCACTGGATACAGATACTCAAGAATGGGATATGGTACTGTTTGTGAAGCAGCTATGCCCCCTTTAGAAGCAAAACACACACACGAAGAAATCAACACTATTCCAAACATCGACATCAACCCATTACCATTATTCGGTAACAACTGGTTCGTAATGGAATATGCAAGAGAAAACAGAATTGATGACTTAGCAGCATTCATTGCAGCAATGTTAAGAGTATCCAAAGGATACGGTGTAAAAATCGTAAACCCATGTGGTTCAGAAGCATGGGGATGGGGTATGAACGTACACGGATACGATGACAAAGCACCTTACTTTGACGTAACCTCCAGAGAAGTTGTAAGAGCTTTAGCAAAAGCTAACGAACAATTAGGTCTTCCTCACTCTATACACATCCACCCTAATGATTTAGGTCACCCAGGAAACGTACCAACTACTATTGCAACTTTAGACTCTATCAAAGACATTGCAAAATCCACTAAAGCATCTGCTTCCGTAAGAGATCAAACCATCCACTGTACTCACTTACAGTTCCACTCTTACACTGGAAACAGCTGGAAGGATGCAGCATCCGGTGCTGAAGAATGTGCTGACTTCATCAACAAGAACCCATATGTAACTTGTGACGTAGGTCAAGTAACTTTCGACGAAACCACTACCATGACTGCAGACGCTCCTATGGAATACGACTTGTTCAAGATTTCTGGATTAAAATGGGCTAACAAAGACATTGAATGTGAAACCGCAGCAGGTATCATTCCATGTATTTACTCTCCTAAAACTCCAGTAAGTACCTTACAATGGGCTATCGGTCTTGAATTGTTCTTGCACATTGAAAACCCATGGCAAGTATGTTTAACCACTGACCACCCTAACGCAGGTCCTTTCATCAGATATCCAAAGATCATTTCCTGGTTAATGAGTGCTCCTAAGAGAATGGAAATGATTGACAATGGTGAAGTACACAAATGGGCTTCCAAAAGAACTGGCTTAGCTGGTCTCGAAAGAGAATACGACTTCTATGAAATCGCAACCATTTCCAGAGCAGCTCCTGCAAGAATCCACGGATTCGCTGACAGAGGTGCACTTACCCCTGGCTACAACGCAGATATTGCTGTATATGACATCAACCCTAATGACTTTGACCCATCCAGAGACCCTGAAGGTGTCGAAAAAGCATTCAGCAATGCTTACTACACTATCAAAGATGGTCAAATCGTTGTTAAAGATGGTGACATTGTTTCAACCAAACAAAGCCACACCATTTGGACTAACGTCATAGGATATGAAGAAGAAGAAAAACAAATTATCGACAGTATAATGCCATTCTTTACCCAATACTATTCTGTCAAATGGGAAAACTATCAAGTACACGACCACTATGTACCAAACCCAACTAGAGTGGACGTAGAAGCTAAATAAGGAGAGTGTTTATTAATGAAAACTATAACTTTTGATCAAAAGAAAACTTCTTCAATTGCTTTAGAATTTGATGAGTTAATCACTGATAACATTTACTCTTGGACCGAAGAGGACTTTGCAGAGTACAAAGTACCTGTAGGAAACTCCAGATTCCCAATCACTGATTACTTTGACATTACCGTTGAAGGAGAAGCAGAATCTCCTGCTGAAGTCAAAATGATCTTAAACGGAGATTGCGATAGAGTAAAATACATCGGTTGTAAAATGAGTGCTGGTGAAGTAGTTGTTAACGGTGATGCAGACCTTCACGTTGGTGCAGAAATGTCTGGCGGAACTGTTACCGTATTCGGTAACGTAGCAGCTCATGCTGGTCGTGAAATGAAAGGCGGAAAACTCGAAATCATGGGTAACACCAAAGAGTTCTGTGGTGCATCCTACATTGGTGAATGGAGAGGTATGTCCGGTGGAGAAATCATTATCCACGGAAATGCCGGTAAACAATGTGGTGAATGTTTAGTCGGTGGTAAAATCCACGTTTTAGGTGACTGTGACATTCTCGCAGGTATTCACATGACCAAAGGTACCATTGAAATCGATGGTAACGTAAACCGTTGGCCTGGTGGACAAATGAAAAACGGTAACATCGTAATCCACGGTAAAGTTGGAAGATTACTCGAAGGTTTCGTAGAACAAGGAATTGTAACCGATCCTGAATTAGATGGTGTTACTTACCCTGGTAGATACATCGAATACAAAGGGGACATTGCTTTAAACGGTAAAGGTACCTTAATCATCGATGCTGAGAAAAACAGAGACAGATTATCTACTTGGATTGAAGAAGACGACGAATATAACGCAATTAGAGAATACAGAGCTCAATAAGCTCTTTCTCTTTTTCTTATATTTTTCTTCTTTTTT
>NZ_JAFQQZ010000002.1 GCF_017410345.1 Methanobrevibacter sp. | reverse complement strand
TAAATCTATTTGATTAAGTCAGAGTCAGATTGATCTAACCATTCGTTAACGATTTTTACCGCACAGTAGTTTCCACACATGGTACATGTGTCTTCTTCTTCAGGTGGTCTTTCATCTCTTTTTGCACGTGCAGCATCTGGGAACATTGCACAGGCATATTGAGCTTCCCAATCTAATCTTTTTCTTGCTTCAGCCATAGCAAGGTCTTGTGAACCATCGATTTGACCACTAGCTAAATCTCCAGCGTAAGCACCTATTCTTGTTGCAATAACACCTTCCTTCACATCTTCAGGAGATGGTAACGCTAAGTGTTCTGCAGGAGTTACATAACAGATGAAGTCTGCTCCCGCCTTTGCAGAGGATGCTG
Source organism: Methanobrevibacter sp. (assembly GCF_017410345.1). NCBI lineage: Archaea > Methanobacteriati > Methanobacteriota > Methanobacteria > Methanobacteriales > Methanobacteriaceae > Methanobrevibacter > Methanobrevibacter sp. Next base: position 5,300 of record NZ_JAFQQZ010000002.1, on the reverse strand, counting down.
CACCGATAGCAGATACGATGTGGTCATAGCCAGGTGCCACATCACATACAATAGGGCCTAACATATAGAAAGGAGCGTTGGAACACATTTTCTTTTGAATCATTACATTGGTTGGAATCTCATTGATAGGAATGTGACCAGGCCCTTCAATCATACATTGAACGCCAGCTTCTCTGGATCTGTCAATGAGTTCTCCTAAGATAATCAATTCTTGGATTTGAGCCCTGTCAGTTGAGTCTGCAATGGAACCTGCTCTCATACCGTTTGCAAGTGAAAGTACTACATCATGCTCTTTTGCAATTTCCAATACATAATCAAAGTTAGCGTATAATGGATTTTCCTTTTCATTTTCCACAATCCAACCAGACATGAAGGAACCTCCTCTAGAGACAAGTCCAGTTACTCTTCCTTGTCTTTTGAGTCTGGTTAAGGTTTCAATATTGATACTGCTGTGAACAGCCATGAAGTCAATACCGTCTTTTGCCTGCTTTTCGATTGCACCGAATAAGTCATCCTCATCCATGTAAATTACAGAACCATGTTCTCTAATGCTTTCAATAGCTGCTTGGTAAACAGGTACGGAACCTACTGGAAGTGGAGACATATCCAAAACTCTTCTTCTTATAACATCCAAATCTCCGCCTATACTCAATTCCATCAAACAGTCTGCACCATGATCAATAGCTATTTGCGCTTTCAATACTTCTTCATCAAAGTTTACAATGTCTGTAGAAGTTCCTACAGTTGCATTAACTTTTGTTCGGAGTCCTGCACCAATACCAGATGCTTCAATATCCCTATGTACATTGCTTGGTATTACAATTGTACCGTTTGCAACGGATCTTAAGATAAAATCTTCGCTAACTCCTTCAATCTTAGCGACATGCTTCATTTCTTCTGTCAATATGCCTTTTTTTGCATCACTAATCTGTGTCATTAATTTTTCTCCCCATAGTTTTTGATTATGCTAGATTATTATAAAATCAATATTCCTTAGAATTCTTTAATTTCCATAAATCATGTTGAGGAATTGCTAAATTTAAATTCAAATATATTTTATTAAAGTAAAGTTTAATTTAATTCTATTTGGCTTGATTTTATACTTTTATTTAATTATTTTATCCAATATAAAGATATCTATTTTTTTAGGCCTTTATTTCCAAAATAAAGCATTTATAGGGCTTTTTATCAAATAGTTTTGATATATATCAAATATATTTTATTAAATCTTAAGTATTTTTAAAAAAGGTTATGAAAATTAAAAATTAAAAAAAAGATTGCAAAAGAAATAAAATGTAATAAAATGTAATAAAATGTAATAAAAATGAAATAAAAATGAAATAAAAAATTGGAAGAAATAAATATGAAAAATGGAGTATATAAAATAAAAATAGAATTTAATATAATAAAAAAAAGAAAGATTAAAAAAATAAAAGAATGAGAATATTATTTATAAAATTCAACCATTCTATTATATGCTTCATCAAAAGTCGGCATATTTGTTTGACATCCTTGCTTTTCAACAACAAAGGATGAAACGGATGAAGCGAATTTAGCAGCTTCCTCTAAGGAAGCGCCATAAATGAGTCTAGATACGAATCCTGCCTTATATGAGTCTCCTGCACCGGTAGGATCTACAGCTGGCCTGTAAATAGACTTAACTTCTATTTTGCCCTCGTCACTGTAAATAATACTTCCTTCTGAACCGCAGGTCTTTAAGACAATCTCCGGCCCCAAATCCATCAATCCATTAACGTCCACATTTAAGGACTCTTGAATTCTTTTGATTTCATGATGATTTCCAAATAGGATATTGACATTGGAGATGACTTCCTTTAATTTATTAGGACTATACAATCCAAGGTCTTGTCCTGGATCAAATGAAACCAATCTTTCCTCTTCCTTGGCAACAATTCCTGCCTTGCAATTGAAGTGAGGGTCACCTGTTGCCAAATGAACCGCCTTGAACTCTCTTATCTTTTCTCTTGGAACCTCACTGTCATGGAACTCTTTTCCGGCGCCCATATAGAAGTAACTGATCTGGTCTTGATTATTGTTTGTCATGACAAATGCTGTTGGAGTGCTTTCCTCTTCGGATATGATTAAGGCTTCAGTGTCAACCCCTAATTTTTGCATGTTCTTATGATAAGGTGAATCAATGAATTCACATCCTACAGCAGAGATCAAACCGGTTTTCATTCCTAAGCTTGCACCAATCATAGCACCATTAGCTGCAGCACCGCCATTCAAGTTTTTCATTGTTTTCATGGGGGCTGAGTGATTGGCCATAGGAAACTCATCAACTGTGATGATATAATCCAATGCAGTATGTCCCACTGCTAATAAATCTTTTTTAATACTCAATCAAATACATCCTTTTTAGTTTTTAACTGTTAATTAATCTTTTTTTAAAATAAGAATTTTATATAATTATGGCTATATAATCTTCCCTGTTTTTATATAGTCTTAATATAAATTTCAATAAAAATTTTAAAAATATGAGACATTATTATTTTAGAATTACCACATATTTAATAATTTTTATTAACATTTGTTATATTAAAAATCTTAAAAAATTTTAGGTAATTTTCAATTTATAATGTATAATAAATTTAAATTGCGATAGCATTTGAAAACTAATATTTTTTTAAATCACCACTACCTAAAATATGCCCACCAATTTAAAAATTGTCCAATAATAAAATCTGAACAAAACTTAAAAAGAAAAATATATAATTATTAAATCTTAAATAAAAGATATGTACGAAATGAATATATTTTATATTTGATTAATGAATTTATAAAATGGGGGCTAAATTATTAGTATAACAAATAATATAAAAAGCATTTTAATCCTATTTATGAGTATTATAATAGTATTTAGCTTATTAGGTTCTATTAGTGCAGTAGAACTGTCTGATAGTGATATTAGTCAAAATATTGATGATAATATAATAAATACTATCGAATTGGAAAATGAGGATGGAAACACTGGAATAGGCAGTGCAGATGCAGAAAATATTCTAGATGAAACAGATGAAAATCAACTAAATGATGCTAGTTCAAGTAATATTTATGTTTCTGCATCTGGTGATGACTTAACTGGGGACGGAAGTCAAAATAAACCTTATAAAACAATTAAACAAGGAATTGACAATTCAAACAACCAATCCACAATCTATTTAAGTGAAGGAACCTTTGAGGAAACAGATCTTACAATAGATAAATCCTTGACTATCGAAGGTAAAAAGGACAGAACAGTTATTGATGCTAAAAATGTTGCTAGAATGTTTTATATTAATTCTGGAGCTAAATTAACATTAATAGGCTTGACTTTAATAAATGGAAACATGAGCAATAATGAAACTGGGCTTGGAGGATCCATTTATAATGATGGTGGAGCATTGGCATTAATCAACTGTACAATCAAAGACTCTTATGCAGGCTATAATGGTGGAGCAATCTATAACAATATGGGAAAACTGACCATTATCGAATCAGACATTATAAATAACACTGCAGTCCAATATGGGGGAGCAATCTACTCCGCAGGGATTACAGAGATTGAAAATTCCTATTTTACTGAAAACCACATTACTGCTGAAAAAGGTGTGGGAGGAGCTATTGCATGTGGTGGAACTGCATTTTTAAACAACACCGTTTTCTACAAGAATTATGCAATATATTCTGCAGGTGCAATACTCTCTTTAGCAAATACTACAATAAATAACTGCAGCTTTATAAATCAAACCACTGAATATACAGGTGGAGCAATCAGCAATCACAATTATATGGTCATTAACAACAGTATCTTTAGCGGAGGACACTCCAGATTCTATGCGGCAGCAATCCTTGCACCTCCAAGCGGACATCATGTCGTTACAGAAGTGTATAACACAATATTTGAAAAAAACACTGTAGGTGCACATGGAGCAGTATCAAACAATTTCCCAGATACTGAACTTAAAATGGAAAACTGTGCTCTTGTCGGCAACTATATCATTTTGGAACAAGGGGGAAAAATCTTTGGTGATGTTGCATTGGATGACAATGCAAGCTTGCTTTACTGCTGGTGGGGACAAAATGAGATAAGCCCTTACTATTACTCTCCACACAGTGATGAATATGAATCATGGAAAATTAATGCAAGCAGATGGCTGGTAATGGAATTTACATCAAGCAATGGAATAATCAAGCAGGATGTGAACAATGTCTTGAATGTTAACATAAAGCACTATTTTGATAATGAAACCAAGGAAATATGCGATTATGACAAAGACATTAACCTCCCTTTAACAGTCAGATTCGAAACAAGCACTGGAGAAACAATAGCTGAAGTCACATTGGTCAATGGAAGCGCAAGCATAAACTACATCCCGAAAAACAATGTAAAAACCGTTTATGCGAAATTAAGCAATCAGACATTTGAAATAAATGTTGTCCAAAAAAATGAATCAAAACTTATAGCAAATGACTTGAGCAAATATTATAAGGCAAATAAGGATTTGGAAATCAAATTGACTGATGGCAATAACAATCCACTTTATAACAAGGCCATTAAAGTTCTGTTGAATGGAAAAGAGTATAATTTAACAACAAACAGCAATGGAATTGTTAAAGTGCCTATAGACTTGAATCCTGGAACTTATACTGCTAAAATAATCTTTGAGGATGATGAATACAGAAACCAGAACAGAAACGTCAAGGTGACTGTCTTAAAAAATAAAACATCCATTAAAGCATCCAATTTAGTAAAATACTACAAAAACGGCACTAGCTTAAGCATAAAACTATTGGACAACAATAAAAAGGCATTGAAATCCAAAACAGTGCAGATAAAAATAGCTGGAAAAACCTATTCAAAAACAACAAACAGCAAAGGCATTGCTACTTTTGCAATTAATCAAAAAGTAGGAACATACAATGTAAAGATTGCATTCAATGGGGATAAATTTTATCAAAAATCCTCAAAAACCATTAAAGTCTATGTGAAATCTGCAAAATTAACTACTAAAACCAAAAAGATCCATAGAAATAAATATTTTGTAGCGACACTTAAAGACAAAAATGGAAAAGCAATTAAGAAAACAAAGGTCAAAATTAAATTGAATGGAAAGACTTACACTAGAACTACAAACAATAAAGGGGTAGTTAAGCTTAAAGTAAGTGTAAAAATAGGAACTTATAAGATAAAAACCAGCTTTAAATCAACAAAGCTTTATGGAGCAACTGTTTTTACAAATAAAATTAAAGTGATTAAATAAATGAATAGGAAACTATTCATTTTTTTATTTTTTTAT
>NZ_JAFQQZ010000001.1 GCF_017410345.1 Methanobrevibacter sp. | reverse complement strand
TTAAATATTTTTTTTTTTTTTTTTTTATTTATATTGGATATATGAAAAAAACTTCCTGAAATTTATTAATCTTAAAAAAGGTGAATAAATGAACTTAGAAAAGATGTTAGATAAATCTATAGTTTTGGACATTAAAGAAATTGAAGAATATACGTTTCCATTAGATGAACCTTTTTCTTTAAGAGTTTTTAAGAATGGTGTGAAATATGAATTTATAATTAAATTTGCAAGTGAAAATAAGAATTTAATTTGTTTTGGTTCTGGGGCTTGGGCAAGGAATATTATTAAAAATGGAAAGATTATCAAGCCTCCTTATTTTGATAGATGGTCTTGGTTTAATTATTTTAATGAGTCAGTTTTAACATATACCGATCCAACATTTCATTATGATGAGAATATAACTCTCGGTTGGTATGTAGGTGGTGAGGAGTGGTTTTTAGAAGTTATATCTGAAATAATTCAAAAAATAGCAATTAACCAAGAGATATCTAATAATAATATTCTATTTTTTGGAAGTTCAGGTGGAGGATTCTCTTCAATAGGTTTGGCTACTTTAATAAAGGATTCAAAGGCCTTAGTAAATAACAGCCTTTTTTCCATTTTTGATCTATCAGAATCTCATTGTAAAAATTTATTGAAGTTTTTAAAAAAAGAGTTAAAAATAAATAATGAAGATGAAATTTTAAAAAAAATTCATTATCGTATTGACTTAATAGAGTTATTTAAAAAAATGAATTATGTGCCAGATATAACATATTATGTTAATCTATGTTCTAAAGATGACAAAAATTTAAGATGTATCCCTTTCACAAAAAAACTTATTAATCTGGATATTTTTAATAGTAATTTTTCTGTGCATTTTTATCATGATGATATTGAAAATCCTCATAGTCCTTTAGATATTAGTGAAACATTAAATATATTACATCTATTTATTCGAAGTCATTTATATGACAAAAAGAGAAATGAGTTCAATATAGAAGATTTCGTGAAATAAATCTATGTTTTAATGTATAATTCTTGAATTTTAGATTATTTAATGGAACTGAAAAGAATAATCAAAAAAATTTAATGATGTGGATGAAAGGTTAAATAAAATATCTAAAACTCCAATCACCATTTACTAAATCCACCACTTTCCTCTTTTTTTAAATCCATGGAATTAATAATGTTTTTACAATTATTAATGAAGTAATCACTGCCACTATAGCTAATATTATTTCCACTAATCAAGTAATTGTGTCCATTCTTATTGAAGTAAATATTAGCATTGTATGAACCGGACCCCTCTTCATATAGGTAGTAAACAGTCACTCCATTCTGATCAAGAGTTTGATTGGAAGTAATTGCAGGATCATTTGCCAATAAGTCATTCACAGTATCTGGCAATGATAGTGAATCATCTATTTCACTGACATCTATAGTCAGATTTTGTCCTGAATCCACTAAGCTTACTGCATTGCTGACAACGCTATTGTTTTCAAAATTCTCTAATCTTGCAAATGCACTTGAACCAAAGGTTATTGTATTGTTGTCTACAATCTGCTCTTCCTCATGGCCCAATATGCTTGTAAATCCTTTTTCTGGATTATACATGGTATATGCGATATTGACACACATGTAAATAAGAATTAAACTCAATAATAAAATATATAGTTTTTTCATTATTTTTTCACCTAATTTAATATTTTATGATTTTTAGTATTTAATTTTTAAGTTATCTATTTATATTTTTAAAATATATAGATTATATAAAAACTATTTAAAAACTTTAAAGACTTTTTTTCAAATCATTAAAAGGAGATAATAATTTGACATTCATATTTTCAGTTGTGATGGCAGCTTATAACGCTGAAAAATACATAGAAGAATCCTTGGATTCAATCATAAAACAATCCATAGGATTTAAGGATAACCTTCAAATTATTATCGTAAATGATGCAAGCCAGGATAACACCAAATCCATTTGCGAATCCTATGTGGAAAAGTATCCAAATAACATCAAGCTAATCAGCAATGAAAAAAATATGGGTCCAGCCTTCACAAGAAATAGAGGATTAGGTGAGGTTGAAGGAAAATATGTCAACTTTCTGGACAGTGATGATTATATTTCTAAAAATGCCTTTGAAAAGGTTTATGATTTCTTTGAAAATAACGAAAACATTGATATTGTATCAATCCCTATACATTTCTTCGGTTACAAAAGAGGAAATCATCCATTGAATTTCAAATTTGAAAGGAATGGTGTCGTAAACTTAATTGAAGAGCCTGACCATATACAATTATCAGCCGCTTCTTCATTTATTCGATACTCTAAATTGGAGGGCAAAAACTTCAATGAAAACCTCACTGTATCTGAGGATGCATTACTCATGAATCAACTGTTTTTAGAAAATCCAAAATATGGTGTTTTGTCTGACTGCGAGTATCATTACAGAAAGAATGATGTTGAAAACTCACTTATATCCAACTCTGCAAACAATAAGTCTTATTTCACTACACGCATTGACAATTATTTCTTTAAATTGATTGATGATTCATTAAGAATGTACAATGAAGTTCCTGAATTCATTCAAAATGTAATCATGTATGACCTTCAATGGATTTTGGAGATAAAGGACGTAAGCAATCTTTTAAATGAAGAGGAAATTAAGGAGCTTTATGAAAAGATCTTCTCACTCCTATATTACATTGGAGATGAGGTGATATTGGAACAAAGGTCCATTCCATCCACACTGAAGGCACATATTGTCTTGTTAAAGTACTTTGGTTGGGATTATTTGGATACAAAGACATTCAATATTCAGGAAATTGATGAGAAGTTCTTGGAAAATGAAAACAATATAGTTCCCAAAATTAGTAAAAGAGAATTGGATTCATTAATTAAGAAATTATCTCTTAATACAGTTTATATTGACAATTTTGAATTCAAGAATCCAAGTGAATTATACATATCTGGTATGATTACAAGCTTATTCAATAAGGAACTTAATGTTCAAGCTGTGGTGAATGATGATGTTATAATAGACTCCAAAAAGCTTAATTTCCCTCAAAGGGACAATTATTCACTGAATTTCAATTATGGACACAATCACAATTTTGAAGTTAAGATTCCAATGAAAGATAATAATACAAAAATTTCATTTAGAGCAGAACTTAATGATTCATATTCTGATTTGGGGATCCTTGATGAAGACTTATTGATAGACTATAACTTGACTTCAAGACTATCAAGGATTTCAGAATTCAAAGTATCTAAGGATTACATTTCCTATGACCAAGGAAACTCCATTTTGGTTGAGAAAAGGACTTCCTTCAGTTCATTGAAGAATCAATTGCACACTTTAAGAAACATATTCAGTCAAAAAAGAGAAGGATGGCGTACAGGCTTTGTCTTAAGAGGATTATATTTATTGTCCTATCCGTTCCTTAGAAACAAGAGAATATGGATATTGATGGATCTGCCATATTCTGCAGATGACAATGGATTGCAGTTATTCAAGTATATCAATAAGATTAAGAATTTAGATGATAATGAAATTGATAAATTAGACATTTCCAAAGGGGAATTAAATGATTTAAGAAAGATTAAGGTCTATTTCACTTTGGAGAAATCTTCAAGCCATTATGAGAATATGTTGAGTTTGGAAAATGAATATATTGCAAGTTCCAATAAGGATAAGATTAAGAAGTTGCTTGGACTTGATAAGCCAAGCAAGGAATATGAGGAAATCAAAAAGATAGGCAAGGTAATCCCTTATAAATCATTGAAGCATAGGCTTTATTCAATGTATGCAGAGTTGATTATTTCTTCCCATCCTGACAACAATATCATTTATCCGTTTTGGGGAAATTATCCTCATCTTGCAGGATTGATCAAATCTAAGACAGTCTTCCTTCAGCATGGAGTCACAAAGGATGATGTCTCTTCATGGTTAAACAGCTATGAAAAAAACTTAAGTCTATTGCTTACAGTATCTGATTATGAGAAAGAATCTTTCTTAAGCTCTAATTATGGCTACAGTGAAAATATAGTAAAGGTCTTAGGATTCCCAAGATTTGACTATTTGGAGTCTCTTGAGGATAAAAGGGAAATCATTGTGATGCCTACCTGGAGAAGGCAGTATCATAACTTTAGTGATGATGAGTTTAAGCAGTCCAATTTCTTCAAGACTTTTAATGAACTAATTAATGATAAGGATTTACTTGATTATTTGGAGGAGAATAATTATAAATTAGTCTTTAAGCCACACCCTAATTTAAATAAGTTCATAAAGCTGTTTGATAAGGATAGAAGAGTGGATTTTGATTTGAAGGATTTGAATAAGGATTATGAAGGGTACACTTCAAGAAGATACAGTGACATCTTCAATCATTCCTCATTGATAATTACAGATTTCTCTTCTGTCTCATTTGACTTCGCATATCTTAAGAAGCCATTGATCTATTACCATTATGATAACGACTATCACTTTGACAGTGAAAACGGATACTTCAAATATGATGAAATGGGATTCGGGCCTGTAGTAAAGGGATATGATGATTTAATTAATAATATAAAGAATTATGTTGATTCTAATTGTCAAATGGAAGATTTGTATAAGGAAAGAGTGGATGATTTCTTTAAATATAAAGATAAAAATAACTGTAAGAGAGTCTTTAAAGAGCTTTTGGACTTGGATAAATATTATTGAAATATAGAAATTTTTATTAAACTTTATCTAAATAATTAAATTATATATTCAAAATATAGTTTTAGGAGTTGTTAAAATTTACATTAAACATAGAATTTATGGAATGATTTTTAATTTATTTAGAATTTTTCCACTAAAATCCAATAGGGTTTCCTTCATAACTACCAAAAACGCTTCATTTGAGAGCAATTTGCGCTTTTTGGCAGATGAGCTAAAAGGAAGAGAAACTTCCAAAGGGGAAAAGTATGAATATCATTTCATTCCAAAGGATCAGTTTTCATTGTCCAACATGAAACTGCTTGCAACTTCTAAATACGTTTTCTTAACAGATAACTTCTTTGCAATAGCCTTTATGAGATTTCATAAGAAAGCAAAATTAATCCAATTATGGCATGGAACAGGATTGTTCAAGAAATTCGGCTATGACCTATTGGAAGACAATGAGAAGAAGGTCATGCTTAAGTTTTCAAATAAGATAACTAATCTGTTTGTAAGTTCCAAGAATGTGGTGGATATATATGCTCGCAATTTTGCAATAGACAAGTCAAAGGTCATCCCACTTGGAATTCCTAGAAACGATTTCTACTCTAAGGAACATTTGGATGAGAAATTCATCTCTAACCTAAAAGCTGAGTTTGAAAAGGACTATCCTAATCTTAGAGGTAAGAAAATAGTTCTTTATGCACCAACCTTTAGGGAACATCCAAAATATAATGCCGTTTTCAATTACTTTGACGTTGAACAGTTCATTGAGGAATTAGGTGACGAATACATACTATGCATTAAGTTGCATCCAAATTACAATAAGTTCACCGATAAGGACTATCAGATAGATTTGGATGAATTAAGCCAAACATATAATATCGTTAATTTCACAGAGTATAAGGATGAACAGAAGCTATTCTTGATTTCTGACATATTGATCACAGATTACTCTTCAGTGATGGTGGAGTATACATTGCTGAAAAAGCCAATCATCCTGTTTGTCTATGATCTGGACAATTATCTTGAAAAGGAAAGGGGATTCTACTTTGATTATAGAAAAAGCGTTCCGGGAAACATAGTTCAGAATACTGATGAGCTGATTGATGTAATCAAAAATGAGGATTTCAATATGAAGAACTTGGAGAGGTTTGCTAATTTCCAATTTGATTATTTTGATGAGTTTTCAAGCAAGCGTATTCTAGATTATGTATTGGATGATTGATTCAGTCTTTTGAAATTTTTTATTTTTTTCTTAGTTCTTTTAAGCCTTTTTTTTTAAATTTCACTTTATATCTTTTCAAGTAATTTAGATAAATTTATTATATATTATAATGAAATCTATAAATAGAATTTTAATTTTTCAAATAATTATTTTGATTTTCTAAGAAGGTTTTATATGGTTAGAAAGAAATCTAGACGTCGGTCACGACAGGAAGAGGATCCTATGGCTGGAACCACAAACCTTGTGGATGCTATGCTTGTTCTTGCTCTCGGATTCCTGATCTTTGCCGTAATCGGCTGGAACTTGCAAAGCGTTATCTTTAGTGACATGTCTCCAGAGGAGCGGCAGGAAACCATGGAGTCAATCAAGGAGATCACCAATGTGACACAAGGTGAAAAGTTGAATGAAACTCCAGACACTTCAAACAGCTCTGGAGAAGGTTATGTGGAACAGGGAAAGGTATATAAGGATTCGAAAACGGGTAATCTGATTATGGTGGAAGGATAATTTAATTAAGATTTGGATATTTATTTAAATTAGATCATTATCTCTTCTGCTATTATTTAATTTTGTGATAGAATGAATTTATTGGTTAGCTTATTTGGAGCAATTATTCTCGCTGCAGTCCTATTATTGGCAATTGGAACTGGCTTGCTGTCTGAATTCTTCAAGTACGATTTGAGAAGGCACAGCATTATCATAGTTCTCATTTCATTGATAATTGCCATAATAATCATTGCATTGAGCCCCTTTTATGAGGCTGTAATCGGCTTGACAGTGAATAATTTCTTTTTCTATATGGTGATGGCAATCATTTCATTAGCACTTGGAATATTGACATTCTATTATTGGGAAAAAGAACATAAATACGATAATGTACTAAAGGGTTTGTTGTATCTGGACTTCATACCAGTCTCCTATGGATTGTTCATATTGTCTTCAGCTGCATTGTCTCCAAGCTTCATATTCGATACGGCCAATTTCTCACTTACTGTCACAACAGTTCATTTGGCTATTATCATAGCTCTCTTATTGATAATCATAAGCATTATCGCTTACAGATTTTCAGATTTCATTGAAGATTACCGAATTACAGAGTATCCGATAATATATGGAAGCATGATGGTGATCTTCGCATTCATATTCATAGTATTTGGATTTTTAATACCTACAATAAGTCAGGTATTGGAATATCCATCCACTCAACTCACTTTAATGCCAATGAATGTAGGAATGGTTCTTTTGGTCCTATTAGTTGTTTGCTTTGGCATTGGAGTCTTGTTTAAAAAGAGAAACAATAGGTTAAAATAATTCAATATGAAGAAAAAAATATCTTAAAAAGATTGAAAAATTTATTTATTTAAAAACTTAAAGATTATTCAAAATTTATTAATATTTATTTATAGGTGATTTAATGGCAATGGCAATTCCCGGTGGTGACTTCCTAACCACTGGACTCAACTTGATTTCACAAAGTCTTTTGATACCGGTAGTTATCATACTGCTGATTTTTGTAGTGGTTGTAGTGGTTTCCTTAGGGGGACTCATTTATGAATACACCTCAAGAACAAGGGTTTCTGTAGATGATGTATCCAATCTGATTCTGGACATGTCAGCTTCAGATTCAGTTGATTCATTGAAGGCAAAGATCAATGGCTCTCCACTTCCACAGGCTCAAAAGAACCTTTTGGTGAAGATAGCAAACACAGAGAACCTGACTGATGCTTCAAGAGAGGCATTCGCTCGAAAACTGATTGAAAATGAGGAAAACCTTACAGACAAGTCCCTTGAAGTGACTGACATCATCACCCGTATCGGACCGACCTTAGGTCTTATGGGTACATTGATTCCTTTGGGAACAGGTCTTGCAGCCCTTGGTTCAGGGGATGTGAACACCTTATCACAATCATTGATTGTGGCATTCGATACAACCGTTGTAGGTATCGGATCAGGTGCAGTGGCTTATGTCATCTCAAAGCTTAGGAACAGATGGTATGAGGAGTATCTGTCCAATTTGGACGTATTGTCTGATGCGGTATTGGACTTCATGTCTAAAAGGAATTAGAAAATCTATCATTCAATAGCTATTTTTTTAGATTTTCTAATAATTTTATTTTTTTCTTATTTTTCAAAAACAGTTTTTAAATCTTGTTTTATTATTTTGTCAACTAATCTTAACTTTATTTTATATTTTTTCAAGTCATTTGGATAGTTTTATATAATATGCACAATAAAACATAACTCATAAGAATTTGAATGGAGGTGAAATGACGAATAAAATGAAATTGCCCTCTATTCTTGCTTTAATAGTGATATTATTCTTATCCTTGAGTGCAGTCAGTGCAAGTGACAATATCGATCTTGTCACAAACGCATCGGATAGCATAATTGATGATTCTATTGGCATATCCGATTCAAATGATGATTTGGATAGCAATATTGATGATTCCAATCATGAAATCAGTGATGGAGACCTAATCACCGATTCAGATGATTCGGATGATGAGATTGCAAGTTCAAGGGAATCAAGGAAGCTTGGCAATAGGGAAGCAGATGAGATATCCGCTTCAGAACCTATCATAATAGACAGTTCAAGCTATTCAACTTACTTTGATTCCAATGGAAAGATCAAATCAGGAACCTTGAAAGACGGAGATACAATTAAAATCAAAAGTATCTCAAATAAGATATTCACTATCAACAAACGGTTAAATATCATTTCAGATGATGGGGATAAGTTATCCAATTGTCTGATTCGTCTTGTTGAAGGAAGTTCCGGCTCCGTATTGAATAACCTTAAGATAATCAATACAAAGGAGAAGATAACAGGTTCAAATTATTATTTGTCTGGGATAAGCATCATAAACTCTGCAAACAACACGATTTCGAACTCTACGATAAATGTAAGCGTTCACAAGTGCTTTGCAATAATGATGTCAAATGCAAGCTGCAATAAGATCATCAGCAATACCTTGATATCTGGACTGAGCTCAACAATTCCAATGACAGCCTCATCATATAATGAGATCAGAGACAATTACATAGAGTCAGAATACACCAATATGGTCTATCAATCAGCCTATGGAAATGGAGATTTCATGCCTATTGACGGTGAGGTATGCAGCGGAAACATCATAGCAAACAATTACCTGAAAAGCAGAAACGGTACCTATAATTCCTATTGTTATGCAATCTATCTTATGCAGTCTGCAAGCGGCAATGGCGCAGTGATAGCGAACAATACAATAGAGAATGCATTCTATGCAATCATTGTAGATGCTCCAAACACCTTGATATACAACAATACAATATCAAATGTCGGAGGTCCTGCAGCCATTCTGACAACCGGAAGCAACATTACAGTTTCAAACAATAACATCTCTACCGAACGTACCGATATACTTGATTGGAATGAGGATGGAAATGTTGTTGCCATTCAGAATACCGGAAAGAACAATATTATAGCCAACAACACATTGAAGTCTGTCGGTTCAGATTCAATATTGAATACCGGTGAAAACGTAATTATTGCAAACAATACAATATATACGGAATCTGCAAATTGCATAAACACTACAAAGTCCAATGCTGTAATAGAAAACAACACCCTTAAGGGAATCAATTCCTCAGGTGTCATTATCTTCACATCAAGGCTTGCAGAGAACATAACAATAAGGAACAACGATATAAGCACCGATAAAAGCGCTATCGTTCTAAGAGGTAATGTCAGCTATACATTGGTCTGTGACAACAGGATAAATGTCTCAGGAGGCTCCGATGCCATTGCTGTATTGAAGTACACCAATAGGAATCCGATCACTCCAAGTCATAATGCAATCTACAACAATACAATCAACGGTCAGATTGTAAACATGACAGACCCTTCTGAGATAGAGAGAAACGATACAGACAATGGAACTGACAACGGAACCAGCGGCGGCGACAGCGGCACTGAAGGAAACTACAGTGATGACAAGACAAATACAGGCATCACTATAATGGACACTACAGTTGTAAAAGGCAATTATATTGATGTTTTCCTGAAGGATAAGTATGGAAATCCAATCAGCGGCCAAAAGGTAATCTTTACCTTACAAAAGAAAAATTATGAAAGGATCACTGATTCACAAGGTAAAGCAAGCTTGCAGATCAATGCAAATATTGGCAATTATGCAATGAATATAAGCTATGCAGGAAATGACGACTACAATCCGTCCAAGATTTCCACAAAGATAAATGTTAAAAGGAATCAATTCATTGTAACCGAGGATAATTTCTATACCTGCTTTGATGAAAACGGTTATCTGAAGGCAGATTATGAGGATTATGAACTGATCTTCAAAGGCAGCTTCAGCGATAAGAGAATCATCCTGGACAAGCCGGTTTATTTGAACTCCAACGGCGCCAAGCTATTGGATTCAGTAATCAAGATAGAGTCTGATAATGTTATCGTCAACGGATTTAAAATAATCAATTCAAATCCGGGAAATGCAGAGGATAACCATAGGTTTGCAATATTGCTGGACAATGTAAAGAACGTCAATGTGACAAACAACAATATCCAATTAAGTAGTTACGACAACGGTTATGGAATCTATGTATCCGAATCATCAAATTGCAATATCCAGAACAATACAATAAAAGCCAAAGCGAATGCCTTGACATTTGGAATAATGCTTTATGATTCAAACAACAATACATTGAAGAGCAACAATATTTTCGTTAACGGTACAAGCAAGCCTCATCTATATGATTCAAGCATTAAGGTGGACAGCTCTATCAGTGTTGATGACAATGATGCAGAGGGTATGGTTATTCCAGAAGTTTACAAAACATATGGTATTATTTTATTCTATTCATCTTCAAACGATATCGGATACAATAATATAAATGCCACTTCTGGCGTTGACAAATATTATACTGCAGTTCAGGAATCAACAAATTCCATTGTAGGCATTGACTTGTATTATGAAAGCAGCTACAACAAGGTTCATAATAATAATGTCAATGTTACATCCAAGGACCCATATCTTTATGGATTGGGTGTTTTAGGGGCAGAAACCGGTAAGAGAGACCAAGTGTCCGCAAACAACAGTTTCACAGACAATAATATTCATGTGAATGGAACATATTATGCGGCAGGTATCATTGCAGGTTACAATTCAATCAATACCACAATGGCAAGGAACAGAATCAGTTGCACTTCAAACAACGTATCCTACGGTGCAATCCTGGAAGGTGCTGACAATACAAAGTTCTATAAGAACAATGTCACATGCAATTCAAGGATCAATTATCTTGTTGAAGGATACGATGCCGATGGCAGCAGAATCTATGACAATCATATTGGTTATGGAGATAAGGCATTGGTTGTCAGGGGAGTGTCATTGTACAATTCCAACAACAACAGAATTACAAACAACAGCTTGCCTTCCTTGAAGCCACTCATTCCTAGAATCGTTAAGGAAATCAATAGAATATGGGAATTGAAGAATCCGTCCAGTCCATTGGTATTCACTGCAGATGATATAATTTACAACAGTACCAATTCCCCTATGATAATCAGGAAAAACGGAACAGACTATAACATATTGGACTTGCTTGACTATGAGCCTACAAGTCACGCAGATGTCATTTCTCCTGAAAACCAGTTGTTTGATGACATTGGAGGAAAGAACAATACATTCGACAACAATAAGGTAAGAGAGTCAAATGGAGGATCTAGTGGTTCTGGTTCTAATGGAAGCAATTCTGGAGGAAATAACTCCGGAAGCAATAACTCCAATGGAGAATCCAATGGAAATGGCAATGGAAGCACCAATTCTGGTGAATATTCCAATGTGAACGGCACAAGTTTCAATTCAGATTCAAATAAGGATGATGGAAATGGTGTAGGTACTTCATCATCAGCTCCAGTCTCTCAGTCAGCTGCATATAACTTGAATGTGGATGAGGATTCTGCAGCAGCTCGTTCATTATCCTTAGGCGGTATGAATGCTCCTGTATTGATTATAATAATATTGCTTATACTTGCATGTGCGGCAGAACTTATCAAACGTTCCAAAAGGGACATAAAATAAACCAGCTTTTCCAGGCCTTCGGCCTGCAAAACCTGGACCAAAATTTTTTCACTTTTGGGAGTAAAACTTTATTATTTTTTAAGGCATTTTGCCTTAATTCATTTCTTTTTTTTAATTTTAAGCTTTTTTTACATTTCTTATAATCTCTTTTTTTAATAAGATTATTACTTTTTATTGCTTTTTTCTAAAAATATAATAACTTTTATAAACATGTTTTTACATAATATTAATATCAATTATAATTTATATTTTATAAAATATATTTTATAAGTATAAATTGTGTTGAGGAATATGCTTTAGGATTAAACTTTAAAGGGGATTTGTTCCATATTCAACTTTGCTAGATTATAGAATAGGAATGTCTTCTTTTTATTTTTTCCTAAAGTATATCTTTTTATTCTATTTTTCTTTTTCTCCCTTTTTATTCATTTTTTTATTATTTTAACAGCTTTTAAACCTATAAATCAAATTTATTTTATTTTTTATAAAGAAAACTTTATATAGATTACAAATTATATATTAAATTAATATTAGATTATAATTATTAATCTTCACTGAATTTGGGAGAACGTCTTATGGAACTTACATCAATTCATCCGGGAGTCTATTTGCTTTACTATTTTATAATGGTTCTCTTTGCATTCATTTTCAGTGATCCCTATTTTGTACTTACATTTTTAGTTCTCATATTGGTCTTAATAGCTCTCCAGGGAGTAAGCTCCGAATTAAGGAACATATTGAAGTTCTACATTCCATTAAGCATACTGATACTAATCTTAAATCCATTGCTTAACAGAACCGGAGCCCATAGGATATACCTTTGGCATAACTTCTTTGTAACTTATGAAGCCATTGCCTATGGTGTATTGATGACTTTGGCATTGCTCCTGGTCATTTTGATATTCTCATCATACAACAGGTCAGTCTCCTATCAGGAAATGCTTTATATCTTTTCCAAAAAGCTTCCAATTATTTCTATGATTATTGTAATGGCATTGAGATTCATTCCACTAATCAATTCAAGAGCAATTGAAGTTCAGAAATTGAATAATCTGAAGAATAATGGCGTTGAATTTGATGATGACGATTCTGATTCCAATGCTTTTAGTGGAAATAATAAATTGAATTTGGATCAGTTCAACTCAAATATGAGTTCCTATAACAATTCTAAATTTATCAATAAACTCAAATCAAACAAGAGAGTGGCTGCAATCATCAAGGAGGCAAAGACATTAGGTAAAATCATGGGAATAACAGTCTCATGGTCTTTGGAGGAATCCATGTTTACAGCAAAATCCATGAAGGCAAGAGGATATAACGCTACAGAGAGAACAAGCTATCTCTCCTACAAGTTCGGTAGTGCAGACTATGCATTCATTGCAATCATCGTAGTTACTGTAGCCATTATCATTGTAGGATTATTGAAAGGAGTGGGAATGATCAACATCTACCCTTCAATTGACTTCTCATTCAGCAATCTGCCATTCAACATTTATTATCTGGCATTCATTGTGTTCCTGCTTCCTTTGATTTATCTTGAAATTAAGGAGAGGATATTATGGCATTGATTGAATTCAAGGATTTCAGTTTCGAATACCTCAATTCGGATGGAAGCCTATCCAATATAAAATCATTGGATAATATCAATCTTGAAATCGATTTCGGTGATTTTGTTCTATTATGCGGTCCATCAGGATGTGGAAAGACCACTTTGCTTACCAATCTCAAGAAGGAACTGATGCCTGCAGGCAGAAGAAGCGGTGAGATAACCTTCAATGGAAAGAGAATAGAGGAGCTTGATGACATCTCCTCTGCCTGTGACATCGGATACCTTTTCCAAAATCCGGACAGCCAGATAGTTACAGACACTGTAATTCAGGAGATTGCATTCCCTCTTGAAAACATTGGTCTTCCTACAGAGGAAATAAGAAACAGAATTAGTGAGATAGTTGCCTTCTTTGGAATCAACGACATACTTCATAAGAATGTGAATGAGTTATCAGGAGGACAGAAGCAATTGGTGAACCTTTGTTCACTTCTCGTCTTAAGGCCACAAGTCCTTCTCCTCGATGAACCTATGTCACAACTTGACCCTATTGCGTCATATGAATTCCTATCAATCGTCAGAAGACTGAATGAGGAATTTTCCATAACAGTGATCATGAGTGAGCATAAGGCAGACAGCATATTCCCATTCATTGACAAGGCAGTGTTTTTGAAGGATGGAAAAATAGAATTTGTAGACAATGCTCATAATATCTGCAGTGAAGTGATTGATGATGAGATATTTGAAAATTATCTGCCAGTTGTTACCAAAATATACAACTCACTTTCTGTCAAGTTTCCAAGTTTAATTAAATTGAATACTCCTTTAAGCATTCGTGAAGGAAGACGTTGTCTTATCACAATTCATGATGATTTAATTAAAATAAGTGAAGATACTAATAATTCTGATAATTTAGATTATAGTAATCTACATCACACTAATAAAAAATACCATTCTCAAGAAAAATCAGGTATTTTGGATAGGATTTCATTGAACAGAAACAAAAATGCATTAATTCAAATGAGTGGAATCTACTTTGCATATGAAAAGGAAAACCTAATTCTGAAGAATGTCGATTTTGACTTGAATGATGGTGACTTCGTAAGCCTGATTGGTGGAAACGGTGTTGGAAAATCAACATTCCTGCAATTGTTGGTTGGAATATTGAAGCCAATTAAAGGTAAGGTAAAGTATAAGAAAGGAATAAAATTGGCTTATGTTCATCAGAATCCTATGATTCACTTTTCCAAGGACAATGTGAAGGAGGAGTTCTTGGAATCCATACTTGAATCCAATCTGCTTAACAAGAGCAATATTGAATTCAATAAGGAAGCTTATGATAATCTTTTGAAATTGAATAATGAGGAATTCATTGAATCCGAGCTATTAAATAACTTGGAATTCGACAGCATACAATTCAAGTTCAAGGAACTGATTGAATTCTTTGACATCTGTGACCTGATTGACAAGCATCCATATGACTGCAGTGGAGGAGAGCAGCAGAAGATTGTGATTGTAAAGGCATTGCTTCAGAATGCTGATGTTCTTGTATTGGATGAGCCTACAAAGGGTCTTGATCCTATATCCAGCAAGAATCTTGCCAATATATTGAATTCATTGAGGGATAACGGATTGACAATACTCATGACAAGCCATGACCTTGATTTTGTTGCAAACAATTGCAGAAGATGCCTGATGCTCTTTGACAAGGACATTCAGATTGATGATGATCCTAAGGTGATATTTGCCGAGAACAATTTCTATACCACATTCGTCAATAGGATGGTAAAGGATTATGTGCCTGAAATAGTCACTTTAGATGACTTGAAGGAAAAATGGGAGTTAGAATAAATTTTATAATTTTCATAATTTTATAATTTTCAATTAAAAAAAAATAAATATTTATAATTAATTTTTCAAAAAAAAAATTAAAAAAAAAATAATTAATAATTAATTTCGATTTATGAGAGTGTGTAATAATGAGTGCAATGGATGAAATGTTAACAAATATGTCTGCAAGTTCTACAGGAGCTGTAAATACTCCAATATTTACAATCACAATGGTTATTTTCCTGATTCTATTTCTTGCCGGACTTATTTATGCAGTATTCAAGATGTATGAAAACAAGAAGCCGCCGGTTGAATCAATCGTATTGATTGCAGTTCTCACAGCTATTGCAACTGTGGGAAGGCTTATTCTCATGTCAATTCCTGCTGTGAACATGGCATCATTCATCATAATAATGGTCGGTGTTGTCTTCGGCAAGGAGGAGGGATTCATTGTAGGTGCATTGACAGCATTCGTCTCTGGTCTCTTTATGGGAATGGGATATTGGGTCCTCTTCCAGATGCTTGCTTGGGGACTTATGGGAGCAAGTGCAGGATTCCTGGCTTCCAAGTTTGACAATGTGGGATTCAGAATAGTGTTCGGATTGTTGTGGGGATTCCTATACGGATGGATTACAGACATTTCCGCAATCTTCTACTCCGGAACAGCTTTGGAAATCACTCCAATCATTGCATTGTACTTGAATGGGGTTAGCTACGACCTGACCCACGGAGTTACAAATGCAGTGCTTTTGGTTGTTTTGTATGATTGGTTCAAGAAGATGTTCACCAGAGCAAAGGTGAAATACCTGTCCGGCCATTCTTATGAAAATGAAAGCATTAGTCTCAGTGACTAATCTTTTATTTTTTCTTTTTTATTTTTAATATTCAATATTTTTTGATTTAATTATATATTATTCACTTATTTTCAAATTCTTTACTGAATATTAACTTAAACCTATTTTATAGTATTATTTAAACCGTATTTTAGTAATAACTTTATATATGATAAATAACATATTCTTAAATAACTATTAATTAGTAAAGCCTATTTAACTGAATTTTTATGAGTGAATTCATCTTTAAAGGTTAAAATTGTAGTTTATTACTAATTTTAGTTGTTTTTTAAAAATATTAAGGGAGATATATTATGGTAGCAAAAACAGTAATGAAAACTATTATTACATTAGTAACCACTGCATTCGGTTTAGTTGCAGGTTTAGCATGGAACGACGCAATCCAAAAGTTAATTGAAACTTTAGTAGGTACTGGAGACGCACTTAACGGATTATTCATTTACGCAATTGTTGTAACCATTCTTGCAGTAGTTGTAACCATCATTCTCGCTAGAATGGCTGCTAAAATGGGTATTGAAGTAGATGATGAAGTTAAAGGAGAATAAATAAACTTTATTATTCTCTTTTTCATTTTTTGTTTTAATTTTATATTTTTTTAATATTTTTGAAAATCTTTTTTTATAATTATATATTCATTAGTTTATTGTATTTTGTTGATTGTTTGTTTAAGGGGGTTAAAAATGGCAAAATATTGTGGAAACTGTGGCAGGGAACTTTCAGATGAGGCAAAGTTCTGTCCCAATTGCGGTCAGGAATATGTGCCAAGATACAAGGCGGATCATTATTCAGACGGCTCTTCCAAAAGGGAATTTGACGGTCCCTTTGATGACTTTGACAACAGAAGCTCTAGAAATCCCTTTGAAAGCTCTTCAAAGAAGGATTCATCAAGCGGTTCAGATAAGTCTGAAAGCTTTCCATGGGGAAAGGTATGCATTGTTCTCTTTATAGTGCTCTTATTGTTTTCAGCAATCAGCTATTATGGTTCCCAAGGGGATAATTCAAATGGCTATGACACTTCCATTATAGAGGACAGCTCAGATAATCTTTCTTATGATCCTTCCAATACCAAATATCTCTATGACAGAAACCGTGATGAAAGAAGAGGAGATATAGGCACAAATGAACCATACAAGATAGCAATAGACAGTAATGCCTATTTAAGCGGAAAGGGAGAGGCCCAACTGATTGATTCAAACCATTCATACAATCTTGAATCTGAAGACTTCACAATAACCGAATATGAAACCTATTATGTGAATGTCGATGATGACGATTGGTATGTTCTCGAAATCTTCAAATGCAAGTTCGACACTCCATCCCAAAGACAGGTCTATTCAACTGATATGGATAATGGGGATCCGATAATAATCTATGGCGGCAAGGGAGAATATTACGGATATGGCATAATAATTCCAAATTCCAGTGATGACTCCACATATAAGGATATAAGCTTTTTAGAGTCCATTTTTTATTACATGAAAGAATAGAGTATTTCTAATTTTCTCACATCAATCATCCATTTTCAAATGATTTGTTTTCATTAACGAACGTCATCACTGAGCAATTCAATTGGACTTATTTTAAGAAATATTTAATAATTTTCCCCTAATTTTTGATGGAATCTAAAATTCGATATGAAAATATTTATATATCATCAAAAACAAAGTATGCTTAACAATCAAAATAAGAGGATTATTAAGATTGTATTTTTTTGATTTGTTAAAAAGGAGAGTAAAAATGAATAGGAAAGCGTTAATTATTGCTGTTTTGGCTTTAATCGCTATCATTAGCGTAGGTTCATGTTCCGCTGGCTGGCTTGACTTCATTACCGGCGAACCTGACTTGGACGGACAGGAAGTGAACTTGGCTGCAGCAG
This sequence comes from Methanobrevibacter sp., assembly GCF_017410345.1. NCBI lineage: Archaea > Methanobacteriati > Methanobacteriota > Methanobacteria > Methanobacteriales > Methanobacteriaceae > Methanobrevibacter > Methanobrevibacter sp. Next base: position 27,893 of record NZ_JAFQQZ010000001.1, on the reverse strand, counting down.
CTAGTTTAAAGAATGTGTATGATGATGAATTGATTCCTATGTTTGAAGAGAAGTATCCTGGTGTGAAGGTCACTCCAACTTACGCTTCAAGCGGGGATTTGCAAACTCAAATTGAAAACGGATTGGAAGCGGACGTATTCATGTCTGCAGCCAACAAACAGATGGATGCATTGGTTGAAGAGGACTTGATTGACAACGACACCAACCTCCAATTCCTGGAAAACAAGGTCGTATTGATCGTACCTGCTGACTCAGACTCTGAAATCAAGTCATTTGACGACTTGGCAAATGTGGACGGCACCATTGCTATCGGAGACCCTGAATCCGTACCTGCAGGACAATACGCTAAGGAAATATTGACCAACCTTGGCCTTTGGGACAAGCTTGAATCCAAATTCTCTTTAGGCACTGATGTGACTGCAGTATTGAACCAGGTTGCTCAAGGATCTGCTGAATGCGGTATCGTATACGCTACCGATGCTAAATCCACTGAAGATGTTAAAGTGGTTTGTGAAGCACCTGATGATGCTTTAGACACTCCGGTCATATATCCTGTAGCTCAATTGAAGGATTCCAAAAACTCTGAGGCTGCAGCGGAATTCATGGAATTCCTCCAAACCCAAGAGGCAAAGGATAAATTCGTTGAGTATGGATTTACAATTCATGACTAATTATAAAAGGGAGATTAATTATGGAAATCAGCGCTAGAAATCAATTGAAAGGAAAGGTTACCAAAGTTGAACTTGGTGCGGTCATGGCAAACATTAAGATTGAGATTACAGATCCTAATGTGATTACCGCAGTCATCACTAAGGAATCCGCTGAGAACTTAGGATTGACTGAAGGCGACGACGTATGTGCCATCATCAAATCAACTGAGGTAATAGTCGGAAAATAAAATATGGGAGTTCAAAACTCTCATAATACTTTTTTTTTTTAAAACGATATGAAAAATTTTATATGTCTATAAGAACATAAATGGACATAGATAATAAAGGAGCTTTTTTATGGTTGATTTCTCACCAATTTTCATCTCAATGAAGACAGCAAGCGTATCAATCTTCATAACCTTTTTTGTAGGTTTGATTGTCGCTTGGGGCATTGTCAAGATGAAAAACGATACAATAAAGATTATACTTGATGGAATCTTCACACTTCCAATCGTATTGCCTCCTACTGTAGTGGGTTTCTTCTTATTGTACATATTTGGTGTTAGAGGACCAATCGGCAGTTTCTTTTTAGACTTTTTTGCTTTTAAGATAGCCTTCTCATGGCCTGCAACAGTCATTGCAGCAGTGGTCATGTCTTTTCCTTTGATGTACCGTTCTGCAAGGGCTGCATTCGAGCAGGTTGACTCCAACCTATTGGATGCCGGCCGTACATTAGGCATGTCTGAGTGGAATATCTTCCGAAAGGTTCTATTTGCAAATGCATTGCCTGGAATCATCAGCGGAGGAATATTGGCTTATGCCCGTGGATTAGGCGAGTTCGGTGCTACAGCCATGCTTGCAGGTAACATTGCAGGACAGACCAGAACACTCCCAATGGCAGTTTACTCTGAAGTGGCTGCCGGAAATATGGGAACTGCTTTTTATTATGTGGTTTTCATTGTTTTCATAGCTTTCATAGCCATTTTCATTATGGACTACATTTCATTGCGCAAGGAAAAGCAATGGAGATAACTAAAACATTATTCTATTTATTTATTGATTTTTATTTTATGAGGAAGGATTATGACAAATGAATTGTTGAAGGTGGATATCCAAAAGAGACTTAAGGAATTTGACTTGGATGTTGATTTTGAGTTGAAAAAAGGCTGTTTGGGTATTCTAGGTCCTTCCGGTTGCGGCAAGAGCATGACATTGAAATCCATTGCCGGGATTGTGGATCCTGATGATGGGATTGTAAGCCTGAACGGCAAAACCTATTTTGATTCAAGTGCTAAGATAAACCTAAAGCCTCAAAAGAGAAATGTGGGGTACCTGTTCCAGAATTACGCCTTGTTTCCCAATATGACTGTAGAGGAAAATGTTGCAATCGGTCTTGGAAAGGATTATGACAGAGATCATTTGTCTCAAATCATAAAGCGCTTTCATTTGGATGGTCTGGAAAAGAGATATCCGAGGCAGTTGTCAGGAGGCCAGCAGCAAAGGGTGGCATTGGCAAGGATATTGGCTTACGGACCTGATGTGATCCTTTTGGATGAGCCATTCAGTGCCATGGATACCTTCCTTAAGGAACAGTTGCGTCTTGAACTCATAAATTCACTGAAGGATTTTGACGGATTCTCCATTTTGGTCACTCACAATCGTGACGAGGCATTCCAGTTCTGTGATGAGCTCATAATATTGGACCAAGGCAAGATCATTGCAAAGGGGGAAACCCATGATGTATTTGAGAATCCGAGGAAGGTTCAGGTTGCAAGGCTTACAGGATGCAAGAACATTTCCAGAGTTGAAATCATTGATGACTATCATCTCAAGTCATTGGATTGGGGGCTTGAATTTGAAGTGTCCCAGAAGATTTCACCAAACGTAACCCATATGGGAATAAGGGCACATGACTTCTCATCTGCAGATAAGGATGCTGTCAATGCATTCGGCACTGAAAATTCAACAAAGATAGAAATGCCTTTCGAATGGGAGATAACCTTGGAAAACGGCCTATGGTGGAAATATGACAAGCAGATCTATGAGCATGAATTTGAGATTCCTGACTATTTGAAGGTGGATCCTAAAAACATAATCCTGTTGGAAGAGTATTTTAATACTCTTTTTTCTTTTTTTTACTTTTTTTTACTTTTTTTTTAATTTTAAGGACTTTTTTTAATCAAATCATTTTCCTATTTTCTAATTTTTTCATAAATTATTTCTTTATTTGTCTTAATCTTTTTAAACTATTAGAAATATAATTTAAACTATACTAATTTTATTAAATAAAAATCTGGGAATCTTATCAATGATAGTACTGAACAAAAGGAAAAAGTCTTGGGAAATGTATCCTATAGGAAGCCCTAAGGGAGCTTTGAATACAAAGCGAAAGCCGGAATTCATTGGAGTCTTGAAGTTCAAGGAAAATGAAGAGGACGGCTCAATCTCTATCAATCGCTTTGTGGTCAAGGATGAAAAGGAAGACAAGCTCTATCCTCCATCAAGGGCAATCAATCTATTGCGTTCCCAGGCGGTTTTCCTGGCAGAGAAGGACGATAAGCTGGAAGCCTTTTTGAAGCAGAACAACATCAAGGTGAGATTCACAAACATATGCCAGCATTGCAGCTATGAAGGTGAGGTCACCATCATAAATTCCTCTTTCTCATACAGGTATCATGACCAACTGATCTGCAAGACCTGTGCTGAAAACACAATAAAAAGGGAGCTTCAGCTTAGGGGATATGACAAGAAGGTATTCAGGAACTTCAAGAGGGTTCTTGAAAAGACAGGAAGCCTTGATGATGTCTTGGAAATGCTTTCACCAAGGTTCGATCCATTGGAGCATTCTGACTTGACACTCTTCGATAGAGTCAAGGTCCATGATGACAAGATACCTAAAATAGCTATGAAAAGGCTTAAGATTCCAGAGGAATTCAAGCAGGTCATACTTCAGGAAAAGAACCAATATCTTCTTCCAGTCCAATATCTGGCAATCAGGGAAGGATTATTGAAGGATGAAAATCTATTGGTAGTTTCAGCCACAGGTAGTGGAAAGACATTGGTTGGAGAGCTTGCAGGCATTCCAAAGGCATTGAATGGAAAGAAATTCCTTTTCCTAACCCCTCTTGTTGCACTTGCAAACCAAAAGTATAGGGACTTCAAGAAGAGATACGAGCCTTTAGGATTGAAGGTGGCAATTAAGGTAGGTATGAACCGTATCAAGGCTAAGGGAGAGCTTAAGCTGCCTAATTCAAATATACAGGAGGCAGACATTGTTGTCGGTACATATGAAGGAATCGACTTTCTGATCCGTTCAGGTCAATCTGATGCATTAAAGGATTTGGGACTTGTTCTGATAGATGAAATCCACACAATCTCAGATGAGGAAAGAGGACTCAGACTGAACGGTTTAATTAAGAGAATCGAGCATATCTTCCCAAACACTCAAATAATAGGATTGTCCGCTACAATCAAGAATCCACAGGACCTGGCTAATGACTTCAATATGAAACTGGTTCAGTACAAGGAGCGTCCAGTTCCCCTAGAAAGACACATTGCATTTGTTAGGGGAGATGTGCAAAGAAGGATAATAATGAGAAAGCTTGTTCAAAGGGAATATTACAGCACTTCCTCAAAGGGATTCAAGGGACAGACACTGATATTCACAAATTCAAGAAGAAAGACCCATAAGATAGCAAATTTCCTATCTGGTAAGGGAATCAACGCTTCAGCCTATCATGCTGGACTCTCATACTTCAAGAAGGAAAAGATTGAAAAGGACTTTTCCAAAGGAAAGATTGCCGCAGTTGTAACTACAGCAGCTCTTGCGGCAGGTGTGGATTTTCCTGCATCACAGGTAATCTTCGAATCACTATTGATGGGTAACAAATGGATTAGCCCTAACGAATTCTCACAGATGCTAGGTAGGGCAGGTAGGCCAACATACCATGACAGAGGGGTAATTTATCTCATACCTGAGATTGGAAGCAAGTTCGACAATGAAAGTGAAGAGGCAGTTGCACTTGACCTTTTGGAAAGTGATGTGGAAGACATATTCGTGGAATATACTGAGGACGGATCCCTCGAACAGATGCTTGCCGATATATCATCAAAGTCATTAAGGAAAGTGGCAGATGTCGAGGAATTCTATCAAAATATTCCAGTTCCAATGGATATAATGACAGCACTTGATGAACTTGAAGATAAGGATGCGATAATAGTACATGCAGACGATACAATAGACACAACTCGCTTCGGTAGAGCAGTTGCAATGTCATTCTTATCAGTTGATGACGGTGTGATCATCAAGGATTCAATCAATGATTCAAATTATTTGAGCTATTATTACAATAAGCCATTCTTCAAGACTAATCTGAAGGAGCTAAGACTGTTGTCTGAAAGGATAGATGAAGAGAATGAGAGTATATTGAAGAAGAACAAGAAGATAAAGAACAAGTCAAAACAGGTTCAAGATAGTGCTAAAAAGGATAAGAAAGATAAAGAAAATAAAAAAGAAAAGGATAAAAAGGATTCCAAGAAGAAAGATAAATCTAAAAAGGATAAAAAGTCTTCTAATAAGAATAAATCTAAAAAGGACAATAAAAAGAATCATAATAAGCATAAAAAGGACAAATCCAAGGAAGATAAAATCCAGGAAAAGCCTATTTTCAAGGATGAGGATTCCGGAATCAAGTTCATTGTTGAAGAGGATTTGGATGAAAAGCCAGTTCCTAAAAAGGATACCAAGAAGGAATCCAATACCAGCAAATATATAGATAACATTGCTGATTATTTTGAAGGATTGAACCAGTCCAAGGATTATAAGGCCACTGACGATTCTAATAATAAAAAGAATGATTATAAGAAGGATAAGGATATTAAATCAGATGTAATCTACAATAAGAAGACTAATAAAAAGAATAAAAAGAATAATTCTCCTGCTCTGAAGCAAATCAAGTTCAAGGAAAACATCTTTTCAGACATTCATGAGAAAATGACTAAAGATGAAGTCAATTCCAATGACCTGTTGAAGGTTCAGTCAATCGCACTTGATTTGGAACTCTTTGAAAATGCCTATTTGGCACCTGTTGTCCACAAGCAGATCATAAGCGCCTTGAAGATGAACTTTTCAACCAGACTGTTTTCAGAGTCAACATTGGATATAATTTCCTCTGGAGAGGCAATATCAAAGATTGACAAGAAGTTCCAGGATGCGCTTTTAAAGATTCAGATTGATTTCCTGAGATGCGATTGCCATGAAAGGCCATTCTGCGAATGCCTGCAGAGAGGAGTCTCCTATTATATCATAAATCAAAGGTTGAATGGAAAGGACCCTATAGACATTTCCAATTCTCTTCTTAAGGAATATCAGATTCAGACTTATCCTGGTGACATATTCTCATGGCTTGATGCCTATGTGAGGAATCTGGATGCAATAAGAAGAATAGCTAAAGCATTTGGTCAAAAGGAGATAGTTGAAAAGTCAGAAAAATTGATGAAAATAGTTGAATCTGGAAAATAATTAAATAAAAAAAGTAAAAAAAGTAAAAAAAGTAAGGAATGGATGATTATCCATTGCTTATAAAGAATCTTAAGAGTCTTGCAAGGAAGTCTGGTTCATCAGAGCTTGAGCTTGAATATGAATCGTCTGGATTTGACAGCTTATCCAATCCCTTGTTTATCAGTTCAGACCAGTCTGAATCACCATTATCATAGCTGTTGTAATTATTCTCATCAGATCCGAATAATGAGAACAATCCTCCTCCGTTTTCTGAACTGTCCAAATAACCGTTATTGTTTTTATCCTCATCGTAATCGCTGGAAACGATCCAATCTGAAAGACCGCCAGTCATAGAATAAACCGCACTGCTGCAAATAAAGGCAATTAGAGCTATGCAAATGTAAACTATGAATTTTGCTTTCTTATCTTCCATGATTTCACCTCGATGATTTAATTATCATTATCTTAGTTTTATAAAAACCTTATCAAAATTAATATTATATCAATTAAACATATAAATGTATATGTTATAGAATATAAAATAATTAATATAAAACATTTTCTAATAATCAAAAATTCAAATGATACCATGAAGACAATAGCAAAACCCTTCCAGACATCCATAGATATCAAGAAGTCCCAATTCATCTGCAGGCTCTTTCCTGCACAGACTGAAAAGGAAGCGAAGGAGATCATAAAGGAGATATCTGAAGAGTATAAGGATGCAACACATAACTGCATAGCATATGTAGTCAGCGATGGGGAAGGATTTGACGATGATGGAGAGCCTGGAGGAACTGCAGGAAGGCCTATGTTGAATGTATTGAAGAAGAATGAAATGGAAAACGTTGTAGCTATTGTGACAAGGTATTTCGGCGGAATAAAGCTTGGTGCGGGAGGATTGGTCCGTGCCTACAGCAAATCAGTTCTGGAAACCCTTTCCATTGCAGAGATTGTTGATATGGAGCTTTATGAGATATTCAAGTTCAGCTTCGAATATCAGCATATCAAGACAATTGACAATGAGATACGCTCTAAGAATTTGGCTGTTGTGGAAAAGCAGTATGAAGCCAATGTAATCTATTTTGTAGCTTCCAACAATGAGGATATTGTGAATAATATTCAAGAAAAATTAGCTGATGAAGTTAAAATAGAGCATTTAGGAAGCAGATTCCTTGAAAAAATAGATTAAAAAATAATAATAAATTTACTTTTTTTAAATAAAAAAATAGACTATAATTTAAAATAAATTATAATCTATATTCTGTTTCGTTCCAGTCCTTGTTTGAAGCAGGCAATTTGGTAAATATGAAAGTCAATGCAAGCAATATTACAGTCAGATTGCCGAATACCATCAATTGATTCATGGAACCTGTGGTGATTACATCGTACATTCCGCCGATCCATACTATTCCAATGGCTAACGGCAATATGTACTTGACTATGTAAACCCACCATTTGCCTAACTTAATGGTTTTGCTTCTTGCATTCAATGCAGGAATGAGCTCTTCACATTTGAATGTCCATGCAAATAGGTTGCATTCCACTAGCACTCCGAAAAGAATGGCTATCTGGTTGATATATGCATCCACATATCCAAGAAGTGTTCCGCCGTATGCTGTTGCATAGATCATTGAAATCGCAGCTCCCAATATGCAGAGGAAGGTCATTGTCTTCTTACGGGACCATGTGAACTTGTTTTGAATACTGAACGCCAAAGGTTCGATAGTGGATAGGATGCTTGTAAGCCCTGCAAGGTATATTGTAAGGAAGAATAGAGGTCCTATTATGATTGCATATTGTCCCAATACGTTCAATACTGTAGGATAAGCCACAAAGACCAGTCCTGTACCTTGAGTTACAAGGTCTGCCACAGCTGTACCGCTTTGAAGTGACATGTATCCGAGAATTGAAAAGACTCCCAATGCACAGAAGTTCTCGAATGCGCAGTTTGCAAATGCAATGGACAATGTGTTTGTAATAAGGTCGCTTTCCTCTCCAGTATAGCTTGCATAGGTGAATGCTATGCTCATTCCTAAGCTTAGTGAGAATATTATCTGACCGAATGCGGCCATCCATATGTCAAAGTTCAGAAGCAGGCTCCAATCCGGTGAAAAGAGTTCATTCAAGCCTATCATTGCACCAGGCAAGGTCAATGAGAATGCCACAATCACAATCATGATCACAAACAATAAGGGAACAAGAATCTTGCTCACCTTTCCAAGTCCCTCTTCAAGGTCCTTGTGGGAAATGTACCAAATGATTGCCCAGCTTGCAAGCATTGCAGCACCGATGACAGGAATGAATGCGGTTATTCCGCTGACGGTTTCCTGTGATTGCAATAATGTTGTTGCAAAGTAAGTGTTCGGGTCTGCTCCCCATCCCTTGAAGAAGCTTAAGATTACGTATATTCCATCCCATCCTAGTATGCATGAATAGTAAATCATGATAATGAATACTGAAATAGGCAATAGCCATCCTAAAAATTCATAATTGGCATGTATCTTGCGGATAGCCTTTGGAAAGGATGATTTGAAATTATATCCGACACCATATTCAAGTATTAAAAATGGAACTCCCATCAACAGTATAGCAACGATATATGGAATGTAGAATGCTCCTCCACCATTGCTGTACAGGACGTATGGGTATCTCCATATGTTTCCAAGTCCTACAGCAGAACCTACCATTGCCAAGACAAATGACAGGTTGCTGCCCCATTCGTTCTTATCACTCATAAAAAATCACAAATAAAATTTAATAATAATTGATTAAATTGTAAAATAGAAAAATTCCAATAGTTTTTCAAATCAATATTCCAGGGATTTGAAGCTATTTTAAGATTTTTTTATCTAAAATTAATTTAATATATTATAATATTGCATTCCAAATATAAAAACTATACTGTGTAAACTATTGTTTTCACCTATCCCTTATTTTTATTAAATTTTAGTAAAATATTATTAAAATAAAGTACATAAATAGAATTATAGAATTTTTAATTAATCTTAAAATAAAAATTAAAAAACTTAAGGTGCTGGTTTTGAAAATCAAGAAAAGATATTTTTTAAAGAAGAAGAAAGTAAAGGACATTAAAAGTGAGCTTGGAGACTACGGTTCCTTCATCAACAATAAGGACACTCTTGAAATGCTTGAAGCTGAAGACTATGACTTTATTCTGGTGAATGGTGAGCCTTACATCATTATAATCAATGGAAAGCCATATCCTACACTTAAGGCTGCCTTGAATTTGGAATTGGACAGCAAAGTGGTGGTTGTTGACATGGGGGCTGTCAGATTCGTTACCAAAGGTGCAGATGTGATGAGTCCAGGTATTGTGGATGCTGACGAGTCCATTGTGGAAGGTGATGTGGTCATTATCGTTGAAGAGACCCACAACAAGCCATTGGCTATGGGAATCAGCCTGATCAGCGGTCCGGAGATGGTTGAGAATTCCGAAGGAAAGGCAATCAAGTCACTCCATTATGTTGGGGATGCAATCTGGAATCTGGAAGTTTAATGGATTTATTTTTAATTTTAAATTAATATCTTCATAATCTTTTTTGAATTAATATTGAATTTTTTATTTATTTAAGTGATAATATGGTGGAATTAAGATTAAATGCTGGAAATGTCAGAAACTCTAATGTTCATAAGGTGGGAATAATCGCCCTTGGGTCACATCTTGAAAACCATGGTCCTGCCCTTCCGATTGATACTGATGCAAAGATAGCTTCTTACATTGCCTTCAAGGCCGCATTGGAAAGTGGAGCCAAATTCCTGGGAGTAATCTATCCTGCACATGAAATAAAGGAAATAAACCATGGAATTCATGTTTCACTTGATAATCTGACAAAGGAAATAATCAGGGTCTTGAGATCAGCAAAGGAATATTTGGGAATCACCAGTGTTGTCATAGTGAATGGGCATGGAGGCAATCTGCCTATTGTTGCCAGTCTTTATGAAATTGAGGAGCAGACCGGTTTGCTCATCACATTAAACAGCAAGATCATTGAATCCGAAGGGCCTCATGGAGGTTCCGGAGAATTGTCCATGGGAAAGGTTTTAGGAATTCTTGATGAAGATGAGGTGGAGAATCAGACCGATTTGAGCCAATATGGTGAAGTTGGCCTATCCATGTTCACTGAAGCGAGATTGAATGATCCAAACATTGAGGAAGGCGCAATTGACATTCAGGAAAACGGCGTTTATGTTGATGAGGTCTATGGAAATGAGCTCTTGAAGCTGGCCATCAACTCCGTATTGCTGGATGTTGAAAAGCAATTGGATTCCCATTATGGATACTGATTGTTTTTTTTTATTTTTTTTCTTGTTTTTTTTAATAATATTAATTTTTATGAGATGATTTTATGGATGAAGAGATAATATTCAAGCCAATCGGATACATCAAGTCTCCATATAAAGATGTCGGGAACATGCCAAAGGCTGAGAGGGAATCTGGAGATATTGTAGCTGAAATGGTCATCAATGAAGAGTATTTGGAAAGCATGTCCAGCATGGAAGTCGGTGAAAGGTATATGGTCCTGTTCTATTTCCACAAGTCAAAGGGATTCGAGCAGAGGGTTCCATTTAGAGGAGTCGGACCGATTAAAGGATTGTTCTCCACTCATGCACCGAATAGGCCAAATCCCATTGGGGTTTCTACAATAAGGATAGAGGAAATAAATGGAAATGTGATCAAGTTCAGTGGGGTCGACATGTTGAATGGCACTCCAGTGCTTGACATAAAGGACATTTTATGATTTAAATATTCTTTCCTATTTTTATTTTAAATTTTTCTTATTTTTCTTAAAATATTAATTTTTACTATTCATTTTTAGATTATACTAATTTTTATTTATTTTCATAAAAAAATAGGGATAAATATTAGCTATTTAAGCGATTTAGGTACAAAACTTTATATATCATTTATTATATATATTATATTAATATTAATTTGGTTTAGCTATATTATTATTGATTATTTTCAAATTTTATTGGAATTTAATGATTTTTAATAATTTTTAAGATAATTTTGGTTTTTTAATTTTATAGTTGATCTTATTAATTCATTAATTTTTAGAAAAATTCTAATTAAAATAAGATTATTGTGTCTAAAACATATTGTCTTTAATTTTTTCTAAAAAATTCCTTGACTAATGTATAATATCTTAAAACGAAAATTCCTAATGGATATTTGTTTTGAAAAGAGGCTTGATTTTCCATTAAGGATGGAAATAATAGTTAAGTTTATATATTATACGAACATATTTAATATAGTATAGGTGATAATCATGAGCGGACAACAAAATGTTCAAAGACCACTTGACGCATTAGGAAAAGCAGTAAACTCTCCAGTTTTGATTAAACTCAAAGGAGAAAGAGAATTCAGAGGCATCTTAAAAAGTTTCGACTTACATATGAACTTGGTTCTTAATGATGCTGAAGAATTGGAAAAAGGAGAAATAATGAGAAGATTAGGTACTGTTCTCATTAGAGGAGACAATATTGTATACATTTCTCCATAGAAACTTAGTTTCTTATTTTTTCTGAAGTTTTTCTTTGTTCTACTCAAAGATTATTGAATTATTCTCATATTAGTTAAATTAATTTTTCAATTAATTTAATTAATTATCTATTTTATGTTCTTATTTTTAATAAGACTATGTTATAGACCATTTTAGCATTCAATGTAAAAATTATTATTATTGTGATTATTAATTTAGGAGGAGATAGAAGTGAAAGGAACTCCATCAATGGGTAAAAAGAATAAAAAGACCCATATCAGATGTAGAAGATGTGGTAAGAACTCATACCACGTACGTAAAAAAGTTTGTGCTTCTTGCGGATTTGGTAAATCCAGCAAAATAAGAAGATACAGTTGGCAAAACAAAAAACCTACCACTCGTCAAAGATTAGTATAGGTTTAATTGCTATAGTGCATTTGATGCACATATAAAATTTATTTGAGATAATGCGATTATCTCAAAAACACTTACTATTTTTTATTTAATTTTTATTTCATTTAGTCCATTTTAGGTATCTTAAGCTATTTTTTAAGTTTTATATATTATTAAAAATATAAGATAATCTAAGCATAAGTCATGAGGTCAAGATTATGTCAAAAAGTTTGGTTTTGTTTTTTTCAAGAGCAGGGAACAATTACACTAATGAAGGAATAAAAGATCTGGAAATAGGAAATACAGAAGTGATTGCCAATTACATAAAAGAGTTTGCAGATGCGGATCTGTTTAAAATGGACCCGTTAAACGACTATCCTGAAGACTATATGAAATGCACTGAAGTGGCTAAAGCTGAATTGAAGGATGATGCAAGGCCTGAACTTAAGGAATACATTGAGGATATCAGCGAATATGATACCATTTACATAGGTTTTCCTAATTGGTGGAACACCATGCCAATGCCTGTATGGACCCAGCTTGAAAGATTGGATTTCAGTGGAAAGACAGTCAAGCCATTTGTAACCCACGAAGGAAGCGGTTTTGGCAAAAGCCTAAAGGATCTGAAGAAATTATGTCCTGGAGCTAAAATAGAAGATGGTCTCTCAATTCAAGGCAGCTTTGTTGATGATTCAAGAAAAAAAGTAAAGCATTGGGTTAAAGGATAAATATAAACTGCCTTTTCTTATTTATTTTATTTATCTAAAAAAAAATCTTATTTAATTTTATCTTATTTTAAAAAATATCTTATTTTATTTGTTTTATGTTTTCCAGATTCAATAATATGTCTTTTAATTTTAATAAAATACAAGATTCTAAGATCCTGTTCCTTTAAAAAGGGATTAAAAATATATTATTCAAGAAAACATAAGTCTTGATTTCAAAACCCTTTTAGATTCTGATTTAAATCTTTAAGCCGAAGCCTAAACCTGATTTGCAGCAATCTATTCGGATTTAAAAAATCTGTCTTTATGTTTGTTATATAATCTTATCTGCCTTTATTTATAAATGAATTGTTCGAGAGCATTTGAAAACTAATGTTATAATTTTAAAGATTGGTTTAAGTTTTGTCTTGAATTTAAAATAATTTAATTATTTAAGATTTATATATTAAGTAAAACATATATTCAACTAGGTATAGTTTTTTACATTTTTAAATTATAAATGTCATAATAGTGCTATTATGATAATTTAATATTAATTTATTAAACGCTTAAATGGCTGGCAATTGAGCTAATATTAAATTATTATAATAATTTCATCAAATAAGCAAACCACTATTTTTAACTGTACTCATAAGATTATCATTGAGTGAATTATATGAAATTATTGGAAAAGTTTAATATTGTCCCGAATAACGAAAATCTGTATGAAATAGCCTTTACTCATTCTTCATACAGTGCAAAGTATGATTTGGATTATGATTATGAAAGGCTTGAATTTCTTGGAGATTCCGTTTTGAATATGCTGACCTCTGAATTCCTGCAGAACATGCATCCTACTTTCAGTGAAGGGAAGTTGACTAAGCTTCGGGCTAATTACGTCTGTCAAAATGCTTTGATCGTTTATTCACATGAAAATGACTTGGATAAATGCATTAGATTGAACTTGGAAGACAATGCCCTTACCGACAATGAGGTCATTTCAATAACTGCAGATGTTTTCGAGTCATTCTTAGGAGCAATTTATCTGGATCAGGGAATAGAAAAGGCAAAGGAATTCCTTCAGCAGACTGTTTTCCCATATATTGAAGCCAAGACAGTGTTCTTTTATGATTACAAGTCCACAATCAAGGAATATGGTGATGCTGAAGATGTTGAAGTTAGTTATGAATTGCTTGAGGAACATGGTGCTCCACATGACAAGACCTTTGTAATGAGGATTCTGATTGATGGTGTGGATTACGGCCATGGTGTAGGCAAAAGCAAAAAAGAGGCAGAGCAATTGGCTGCCAGCAAAGCTATTGAGAAGCTTAAATTGGGAAAATAAGTTAGAATAGTTTAGATATAATTTAAAATTAAAAAACTAATAAAAAAAGTTTAAAATTAAAAGAATAGTATGAAACTATTCCTCTTCATAAATTTCAATACAGATATCATAGATTGTATCCAAATCCTCTTTCAAGCCAAATTCCATGTTTTCAGGATTCTTTTCATTAAAATGCTTGATAACTTTCTCTTCATCGATTTCCTGATTGTCTATCAAGTCTAAAATGAATTTGGACACTATCTTGCTTGTCTCTACAGTGATGATGTCGTTGAATAGCATTTCATATAATTCGATCAACAGGTCAGTGTTGTTGAATTCCATCTTATTCTCTTTTGTCATAAAATAATCCCTTATTCTTATTGTTAAATGCTTATATATCAATTATAGATATTAATTTTTACTATTTTTTTAATTAACCATTTATAAGTAAATATAAATAGTATTTAAGATAAATATAAATAAGGCGATAATTTTTAATTATTTTAGAAATTTCAGATTTATGACTAACTATATGAAAAACTGAAATTATCAATGATCAATTTGATTAATACTAGCTAGCTGTTGAATAGTATGCTGAATTAATAAAATTCAGTATTCTTAAACTTATATAGGTACTTAAAATGAAACAAAAATCTGTTGGTAGGGTTTTAACCAAACAATTCGCTATTGAGGATGATTTGAAGTTAAGCTCCGGCAAGACTCTCTCTAATGTGGAACTTGCCTATGAGACTTATGGGGAGTTGAACTCCGCAAAATCCAATGCCATTTTGGTTTGCCATGCACTTACAGGGGATGCACATGCTGCAGGTGTGTTCACAGGCAACCAAAACGAAAAGCCTGGATGGTGGGACATGGTCATCGGTCCTGGAAAGGCGTTGGATACAGACAAATACTTTGTCATCTGTTCAAATGTATTAGGGGGATGTAAGGGTTCAACCGGACCGGCATCAATCAATCCAAAAACCGGAAAGGAATATGCTCTTGATTTTCCAATAATCACCATTGAGGATATGGTTCATGCGCAAAAGAAGCTTATAGAATTTTTGGGCATAGAGAAACTATATGCTGTCATTGGAGGTTCCATGGGGGGAATGCAGGCATTGCAATGGACTGTTTCCTATCCGAAGATGATGAAAAAGGCAAGCATAATCGCTACAACTGCAAGGTCTTCACCTCAGCAAATTGCATTCAATGAGGTAGGTAGACAATCCATCATTCTGGACAATAACTGGAATAAGGGAAATTACTATGACCAGGAAAAGTCTCCTAGATCTGGACTTGCCGTTGCCCGTATGATTGGCCACATCACCTATCTTAGTGATGAATCAATGTATCAGAAATTCGGAAGGGACTTGCAGGACAAGAAAGAGCTAAGCTATGACTTTACCGTCGATTTTGAGGTGGAAAGCTATTTGCACCACCAAGGGGAGACTTTTGTAAGGCGCTTTGATGCAAATTCCTATTTATACATTACAAAAGCTGTCGATTACTTTGACTTGGCTATTGAAGGCAATCTCGCTGAAGGTCTGAAAGGAGTCGAATCCAAGATACAAATCATTGCAGTTGATTCCGATTGGCTATATCCGGTGGACCAATCCAAGGATCTGCTTGCGGCACTTCAATCCAATGATGTTGATGTAATCTATAATGAAGTCAAATCAAGTTACGGTCATGATGCATTCCTGCTTGAAAACGGTCAGATGAACTTCCTTCTATCCAATTTCCTCTCCGAGCATAATGTTGGAGATGTCATGAAAACAGATGTTCCTACAATCAATATCGGCTCAAGTGTGAAGGAAGCTGCAGTAATCATGTTTGACAGGGAAATCACTCATTTGCCTGTTGTAAATGAGGATAATTCCTTGGCAGGAATCGTTACTGCATGGGACCTGTCCAAATCAATTGTAGAAGACTGCACAGAACTAAGGGAAGTAATGACCAAGGATGTGAGGACCTGCAAACCTACAGATGAGATCGAGGATATTGCAAGACTGATGAAGAAGTACAATATCTCCTGTTTGCCTGTTGTTGAAGGATCCAACTTAAAAGGTCTCATTACAACTGATAGAATAAGTCACTTGATTTCTAACTACTAGATCAAACTATTTTATAGTTTGATTCTATTTTTCTTTTTTTTAATTTTTAGCTTTTTTTAGATTATTTAGATTATTTAGATAATTTTTTATTTTTTTAATTTTTAGCTTTTTTTAGATTATTTAGATTATTTAGATAATTTTTTATTTTTTTAATTTTTAGCTTTTTTTAGATTATTTTAGATTATTTTAGATTATTTTTCCTTATCTAAAATTAATTAAGATAAGTTTTTATATTCATATTTATAAAAATATCATCAACAATTTTAGGATTGAATAAGATGAGTGAAAAATTAGAGTGGGACAGTTCCCTTTCATTTATATTAGCTATGATTGGAGCTGCTGTTGGGCTTGGAAACATTTGGAGATTCAGTTATGTAGTGTATTCCAACGGTGGAGGATCATTCTTCATTCCTTATTTCACTGCCATAGCAATCATGGGAATTCCTTTTCTAATACTTGAATATGGTATTGGATTCAGTTTCAAGGAGTCCTTCTCGAAGATTCTAAAGGACATAAACGAGAGATTCGAGTATGTGGCTTGGATGCTTGTTCTATTTGTTTTCATTGTAACAATCTATTATATGGTTATCCTTAGTTGGGATATGGTATATTTCCTTACCAGCTTTAGCTTTGGATGGGGAACCGATACTGCTGCCTACTTCACAAATACCGTTGGCGGAAGCTCTGACTTGGCAAGTGCGGGATTTTTGCTCATCCCTACAACCATTTGTGTAATCATTATGTGGATTGTCTTATGGTACATTTCCCATAGGAATGTCGATGAAGGTATTGGAAAGGTTTCCAAAATCCTGATTCCCTGCTTGTTTGTAATCATGGGATTCATAGTCCTTTATGCAATCACCTTGCCTGGACATATGATTGGTATAGACACACTGCTAAGGCCGAGATGGTCAATGCTTCTGGACATCAACATCTGGCTTGCTGCATTTGCTCAGATCATATTCTCCTTGAGTATGGGTCAGGCGATTGCTCTCACATATGCAAGCTATCTGCCTAAGGCTTCCAAACTGACTGACAATGTGCTTATCGTAGTCGCTTCCAACTCATTGTTTGAGATATTCACTGCTTTTGGAGTGTTTTCAATACTCGGGTACATGTCACTTCATTCTGGTATGGCAATGGGAAAATTGGTCACTGAAGGAACAGGGCTTGTTTTCATTGTTTTCCCAATGATATTTAATATCATGGGTCCAATCGGCAGAGTTCTGGCTCCATTGCTCTTCCTGGCAATTCTATTTGCAGGAATCACTTCAGCATTGGGATTCTTTGAGCCTATGCTTTCTTCCACAAGTGAAAAGTTCAATTTAGGAAGAAGGAAAACTGCAGCCATTCTATCCGTTATAGGATGTGCCTTTTCAGTCTTGCTGACTACTGGAATAAGCAGTTATCTGGTCGGAATCATTGATTCATTTGTTAACCAATTCGGTATATTGCTTTTGATTGGTGTTCAATGTGTGATATTTGCATGGTTCTATAAGATTGATGACCTCATTCCTGTCTTGAATGAGAACGGTCATTTGAAAGTCGGAAAAGTATGGAAATTCATAATCAAATATTTGCTTCCGATTGTATTGTTTGCAATGTGGATTTACGGTATGTATGACCTTTTCATGAGTGCAGCTACCTTTGAGCTGATTGTTGACTTGATCATCATTGTAGGTGTTTTGGTCTTCAGTTTCATTTTAACAAGATTAAGCCCAAGAGAGGATGAGAATTAATTTTCTCTTTTTTCTATTTTTATAAAAAACTTTAAATAATAGAACCTTAATATTAAAATTAATCTAAAAATATAAACCTTTTTATATAATTATTTATAAAAGTATAAATAATCTAAAATGTTTATAATTAATATATTTAAGTATTTATTACTGATATAAAAGATTATAAAAAATCAAATTATAGATTTAGATAGGAGATTAAAATTTATTAAGATTACAAAAGATTAAAAATGTTATATAGATTTTGGAGGAATATGATTGCTTTTATTAATTAGTCCTATAAATCATGATGAAGCTATTGAATCCATTGAAGGTGGAGCAGATATAGTGGATGTAAAAAATCCTAAGGAAGGTTCCTTAGGTGCTAATTTCCCTTGGGTAATTAAAGACATTAGAGAACTTACTCCTAGCGACATGCTTGTAAGCGCAACTTTAGGGGATGTTCCATACAAGCCTGGAACCGTGTCTTTAGCTGCTATGGGCGCATTGGTTTCCGGTGCAGATTACATTAAGGTAGGATTATATGGTCCAAGCAACTATGAGGAAGGATTGGAAGTAATGAAAGGTGTAGTCAAAGCTGTAAAGGACACCAATCCTGACGCTACAGTTGTTGCTTCCGGTTATGCAGATGCTCATAGAGTCGGGGCTGTTAGTCCTTGGGAGATTCCTAAGATAGCAAAAGACTCCGGTGCAGACATTGCCATGTTGGATACTGCTGTTAAGGATGGTCATACATTATTCGATTACTTGGATATTGATGACTGCAGGAAATTCACTGAAGAGGCTCACAGCTATGGATTGAAAGTGGCTTTGGCAGGTTCCGTCAAGAAGGATCAATTGAAGCCATTATATGATATCGGCTGTGATGTAGTGGGTGTCAGAGGAGCTGCCTGTGTAGGTGGAGACAGAAACACCGGCCACATTGACAGAACCGCTGTAGCTGAATTGAAAGAGCTCGTGAAATCCTTTGAAAACTAAATTCTTAGTTTTTTTTTAACTTTTTAAATTTTTTTAATTATTATAAATTATTCTAATTTAATCCATTAAATTAGGATAATTTTTTTTAAATCATTTTTGATGTTTTTTTGTTTTTAGAATTTTTAGGAGGAAAAAAGATTGCAATTCTCAGATAAGATTTATAATGCAAAACCTGGTTATACTTATGATGATTTTCTATTGGTTCCTAACGCTTCCTGGATTGAAGCGAAAGATGTGGATACCAAAGTCAGCTTAACTAAAGACATTCAATTGAACATTCCTATTATGAGTGCTACAATGGATACAGTTACAGAAGCCAATATGGCCATTGCACTTGCTCAGGAAGGAGGAATCGGTGTCATTCATCGTAACATCACTCAAGAGGCACAAGTGGAAGAGGTTAAAAAGGTAAAAAGCGCTATTGACATCACTGTTCGTGATGTAGTGACAATAAGCCCGGAATCTTCCATTGAAACCGTTTCAGACATTATGGAAAATGAATCAGTAAGTGGTCTTCCAGTTATGGAAAACGATAAGATAGTTGGAATTATCTCAAAAAGGGATGTAAGGCCATTCCTAAAATCTGATTCAAAAAAATTAGTTAAAGACATCATGACTTCTGAAGTGGTTACCATTAAGGAGGATATCACTTCAGAGGAAGCATTGGATATTGCTTATGAAAACAAGGTTGAAAGATTGCCTGTAGTCAGTGAAGATGGTGATTTGGTTGGTATCCTTACCATTAAGGATATATTGAATCAAGATCAGTACCCGAATGCTGCACTTGACAAGAAAGGCAAATACCTGGTGGCAGCTGCTTGCGGTCCTTTCGATTTGGATAGGGCTATGGCATTAGACCAAGCGGGAGCAGACATCATTTCAATCGACTGTGCACATGCCCATAACATGAATGTTGTAAAATTTGCCGAAACCATTAAGGACAATATCGATGCTGACTTGTGCATGGGTAACATTGCAACCCGTGAAGCTGCAGAAGACTTGATTGCTCACGGTGCGGATGGTCTTAAGGTAGGTATCGGTCCTGGTTCCATCTGTACTACCCGTATTGTAGCAGGTATCGGTGTGCCTCAAGTGACAGCAATCGCTGAAGTTGCTGATGTTGCAAGTGAAGCTGGAGTTCCAGTAATTGCAGACGGGGGCTTAAGATTCTCCGGTGATATCGCCAAGGCAATTGGTGCAGGTGCAGATGTGGTAATGCTCGGTAACTTGCTTGCAGGAACATTGGAATCACCAGGTGATGTGGTAACCATGAATGGTAGGAAATACAAGACCTATCGTGGAATGGGTTCCATTGGTGCCATGACCGGAGGTTCCGGTGGTGGAGCTGACAGGTACTTCCAGGAATTGGAGAAAGGAACTCATATGAAGCATTCAAAATTGGTTGCTGAAGGTGTAGAAGGTGTAGTTCCATACAAGGGAACCGTAGCTGAAGTTGTCTTCCAATTGGTTGGTGGATTGAAATCTTCCATGGGTTACTGCGGTGCTCGTGACATTCAAACCATGAAGGAAGTCGCTCGTTTCGTTAGAATTACAGCAAGTGGAATCAAGGAATCACACCCACACGAATTGATGATCACTAACGAAAGTCCTAATTATCCGACTTTAGAATAAGTTTTTTGAAAAATTTATTCAAAATCTTTTCTTTGGTTAGGAGAATTATTCCTAACTAAACTTTTTTTACTTTTTTTACTTTTTTAGTTTTTTTTAATTTTTTTATAGTTTCATCTTTTTTTATCTTCCATTACTTAACGGATTTAATTCTTATTCCTTAAAACGAATAGTTTATTAAATTTAAAGAATAAACTATCTATATAAATTAATTAAAATTTATAATAGCTATTTTACTAAAATGTATTTTATAATTTTTAGATAATTTGTAATATTTATTGGAGTTTATAAAATGAGAGAAAACAACGATAGGAGTTGGAAGATCAGATTTGCAATAATCATGTTCGCTTTAGCCATCATCATATTTCTGGCAAGATACCTTATCTTCGGAGATGGTGAGGAGATCATTGCATATCTTTGGAAACATATAGGCTTCATTCCAATCGACATATTGATTGTTGGATTCCTGCTTGAAGGAATCATGGGCAAAAAGGAACATGAAGCCATTTTGGAAAAGATTGACATGCTTATGGGAACTTTCTTCTCAGAACTTGGATACGATCTTATTTCAGAGTTCAGCAAAGTGAATAAGAATAAGATCAACACTGAAAGCCTTAAGGACATCAGAAACTGGGATGAAAAGGATTATGACAATAAGATGAAGGAATTGAAGGAAAATGGAATTGACTTCAAGGCAGACATTCCTCCAGAGGAAAGGGAAGAATTCTTGAATAATATCCATTCCATACTTGTGGAAAAGAGAGAATTCTTAATAAACCTCATCAACAACCCTAATCTCCTTGAAAAGGATGAATTCTCATCTCTATTGCTTGCTATAATGCATTTGGATGAGGAGCTTACCCGCAGAGGGGAGTTCTCAGATATCAAGGATGCAGACTTCAATCACTTGAATGGTGATATCAAGAGAGTCTACTCCAAATTGGTATATGAATGGGTTTATTACTTGAAATACCTTAAAAAGTACTATCCTTACATGATTTCACTTGCCATCCGTACCAATCCATTTGATACCGATGCAGATGTTCATGTTAATGAATAGTTTCTATCATGGGGTTAGTTGACTATGATTTTCATTTAGTCAATTAATCATTTTTCTATTTTTTTTATTGTTTTCAACTTCAAAAGATTTAATGTTCTTAAGATGATAGTCATGAATGGTCAAAAATTGTATTCTTGCATAGTTTTATCAGGAGGAATGAGTAGAAGAATGGGTCAGGATAAGGGATCTATGATTATTCAAGAGAAACCTATGATTTTACACATACTTGAGAGACTAAACTATAAAATAAATGATGCTACAATTGTTTTAAATGATTCAAAAAGGATAGCTGATTATCAGTCACTACTTGACCAGTATTGTGAAAGTGAAATTGAGGACAATTTTGACTATTCACTGGAATTTCTTGAAGATGAAATCAAGGGAAAGGGTCCCATATCAGGAATCATGACTGGGCTTAAGAATATTAAGACAGATTATGCACTTGTATTGCCATGCGATTCCCCTTTCATCAGTGAAGATTTCATTGAGGTCATGTTTGGCCTATTGGAAGAGAACTTGGATTTGGATGTTGATGCCATCATTCCATTCCATATCAAGTCAAATAAGGATAAGTTCAAGGATAATGAGGAATTCAACTTTGAGAATGCAGATGAAATGACCATTGATATGAAGATAGCAAACTCAGAGCCATTGCATTCCATTTATAAAAAAGAGAATCTGAATAATATTGATGAACTTTTGAAAGAAGATAATCTCTACGTTAAGTCATTTATTGGAAGTCTTAATAATCCTTGCTTTATAGAAGTGGACAATAAGGTACTGTTTGATAAGGACTTTAGAAACTTCAACAGAAAAGAGGACCTTGAGGGATTAGGTCTAGAATGAGTTAATAAAAATAATAATCTTTTTTAAAAAATTGAAAAATAAATAAAAAATAGTAAAATTTTATTTAAAAATTTTTCAATTATCTTTTTTTAGCATAGACGATTGTCATAGGATTTTGACTTTCCAATTTTATTCCCTTATACAGCAATTGTCCTTTTGAGATGTTTATTTGGGTTATTTGTGGAATATAATTCAGTTCATCCAGTTTTTTTACAATATCCACTTCATAATCCAATAAGTTTGTTAAAATAAGAATTCTTCCTTTTGAATTGATCTTTTCATGGACTTTTTCGATAATTTCATTATAATTATCCTTTTTTGCTTTTAAGATGGTTACATCGAATTCCTCTATTTTTTCCAATGCAGACAGTTCATTCTCATTGATCAGTTCAACTTTATCAATATTCCCAAGCTTTTTGATGTTCTCTTGGCTTATGGTGATTGCCTGTTGGCTTTCGTCGATTGCGTAAACCTTTTCAGCCATATTTGAAAGCTCAGTTGATATTTCTCCTACGCCGCAATTGATGTCCAAAACAATGTCTGTGTCCTTAACAGCTGATTTGTATATTAAAATTGATCTGATTTCCTCTTTTAGGAATCCGGAAATATCGCATGTGGTCATAAAGTCAAAGTCATTAATCATTTTTTCACTCTATTGAATTAAAATAGTTAGAAATAAATTGATTTTTAAAAAATTAAAAAATAAAAATTAAGGTTTTTCCCATCTTTTAAACATCTCATTGTCTATTCTTAAAACATCCAATACCTTTCCCACAATAAAGTCAGTCATGTCCTTGATGTCTTTAGGGTCATGATAGAATCCAGGCATTGCAGGTAATATGATGCCTCCCTCTTTGGATATCCTAAGCATGTTTCCAAGATGGACATCCCTTAGAGGAGTTTCCCTTGGCACTAGAACAAGTTCTCTTCTTTCCTTCAGTGCCACATCTGCCACTCTGCTTATTGTGTTGGATGCATAGCCATTGGCTATTGCAGAGACTGTCTTCATGGAGCAAGGTATGATCACCAATGAATCGAACTTGAATGAGCCGCTGTTTACGGAAGAATCAATCTCATTCGCATCGAAGTAGTGGTCTGCCAATGACTTGATTTCCTCAATATCCTCATCAAGCTCATATTTCATAACTGTTTTGGCAGGGTCACTTATCAATAATCCTGTTTCAATGTTCAATTCCTTAAGTGCCTTTAGCAATTCCACTCCATAGATTACTCCGCTAGCACCTGTAATAGCTATTAAAATCATCGTATCCTCTCATAAAATATTAAAATTAATTAAAGTTTCTGATTTTTAAATTTTTTTTCAATTAAAATAATTTTGACTGTTCAAAGTGTATTGTATCAAACTTATTCACCTTTTCAGGCAAATCAATGTAATTCTCCAATTTCAATCTGTTCAATTTGTTCTTTTCCTCTTTAGGGACATAAAGGCAAATGTCTGCATAATTGAATCTTGCACTGCTCAATGCACCTACAATGCTTGAGATTTCATTCAGATGATATAGGTTCTCTCCAACTGAGACCCATGTCTTCATCTCATCGAATCTAGGGTATTCAGGAAGGCTTAGGATGACATAATCCCTATCCAATTTGAAGTCTTCACTGATTTCCTCTTCAGCCTTAAGCAATTTGTCCTTTTCAATTGCGAATACCTTTTCAGGACTTTCGAAATTGTTCACTGATTCTGTTTTAGCTGCTTTCAAAAGGTTTCTGTTGTCAATTCGTTCCATGATGTCCCTTGAATATCCTTCTGAGCTTCTGCACATGCTGATCATATCAGAATCATCGTATTTGTACATCTCATTAGGGTTTATGATATCCTGGCTGATCATGTGTCTTAGGCATCTTCTAAACATTGCATTTATGATTCTTGTTGTATGATGCTGATAGACGCTAGGGTACATCAAATAACGAGCGGTGAGAGCTGCCTCTGCAGCCTGAACTCCCTTGATGTCCAATATCAATTCCCTTTTCAGCTTTAGATTGCTTATGATTCTTTCAGTATCGATAACACCATAAGCAACTCCAGTATAATGTGAGTCTCTAATCAGATAATCCATACGGTCCATATCCAGTTCGCCAGATATTATTGGGCCTAACTTACCCTTTCCGTTAATGATGTCAACAATCTCTTGTGTGTCAAATCTTTCTGAAAGCTTGTCAGCCAAACTTGTCTTTGTGACAATATATCCAGTCAATTCCTCATGAGGAACATCGAAAACAGCTTCTGAAACATGTGAGAACGGGCCATGCCCTGCATCGTGGAGCAAACCTGCCATTCTGACCAATTCCTTTTCATCCTCTTCCAATTCCAATTGTTCGGCAAGCTTTGATGCTAGATGCATTGTTCCGATGGAATGCTCAAAACGGGAGTGATTTGCTCCTGGATAGATCAATGAAATGAATCCCAATTGCTTCACTCTTCTTAATCTTTGAACTTGAGGGTAATCCAATACCTCCACTTCAAATTCATTTAGCGGCAAGTTTCCATGAATGCTGTCTCTGATGAATTTCTGGTGTGACATGATAACACTTCTTATGATATTTTGAATTTAAAAAAATTTTTCTTTGTTCTTTATTTTATTTTTTTCTTTATTTTGGGTTTTTAATTCAAATATTCAATAATTACTTAATAATAGTTTATAAAATACTTATTTAATAAAGTTTTCTAATAATTAGGTTAGTTTTAGCTTTTTATTCCTATTTTTTTACTAGTTTAATTATAATTTTCCAATTTAAATCAATATTGTTCATTATTTTAAAATTTCAATCTCATTTAAATATTGTTTTTAATTGGAAGAAAATTTAATTTTCAAAAATAGCTTTAGTATTGAAATTAGTTTTTTTAAAAAAGTAGTTTATGATTAAAAATAGTTATTTTTATATGGTGAACAAATGAAATGGTGGTAAAATGGGGAGAATAATTATCCTCCTGCCATTATGACCTTGGTTCCCTTATTGGAAAGCTCTTCCTTCTTAAAGTCAATCTCATGCTTGACCCTTTCCACAACTTCAGTAAGTGCCTCTAAGGTTTCTCCTCTGTGAGGTCCGAGAACAACTACAAGGAACAATTGATCTCCAGTATAGAACTCTCCAATATAATGGATAACGCTTATTTCAAAGACTCCATGCTTGACTTTAGCGGTTTCAACAATGGCTTCAATTTCAGCCAATCCCTTTTCCTTGTCTGGAAGGCTTAAAGTGAGCTTGTCAACAGTTTTCTCATCTTCTGTTCCTCTTACGATTCCTTCAAAGCTGTAAATGGCTCCCGCTTCATCAACTCTTTGTGATTTCTTTATGTCTTCGATTAAGTCTCCAATAGTAAAGTACTCTTCGTCTTTTTCTACAATTTTAATTACCATTCTATCATCCTAATAAATAATTAAATAAGCAATAATAAGTTTAAGTTTGATACTTAAGATTAATTTGTCTTATTCCATTAATATATTTAATTTTTTTCTTAATAAATATAACTATTGTTATAAAATTATTCCAAAAAAATAGATAAATAAATAGGAATTATCTTTCGCTCAATTCCTTCTGATTCAATTCCTTGATTCTATTGACTCCGTCAATCTCTTCAATCACATCTATTGTAGCTTGAGGAACAAGGGATTTCCAATCTCCATCATTCAATATCCTATCTCTGATTTCTGTTCCGGACAGGACTTCCCTGTCAAAGAGTTCAGGCTGATAGACTTCATAGCCCTCTTCCTTGAACAATCGTTTTACAAGAGGGTTGCCGCTATAGACTTTAGAGAAAGGAGGAGTAAGCATCTTGACTTGAGCTACCCACAATGCATTTCTATTGATGTCTTCAATAGGTATGATGTAATATCTGGTAGGGTCGATATCCGCATCATCCAATGCCTGTGTCATCATCATAATCCTTTCGCCTGCTGTAAATGGATCCTTTAGCTCATGGCTTATTTGAGCGGTTCCAATACCGATTATGACTTCATCGACATAATTCAATGTCTTTTCTATAATCTGGATATGGCCATTATGAACAGGTTGCATTCTTCCAATAAGTAAGCCACGTGTCACTTTCTTCATTGTATCTCTTTTTATCTTTTATTATATTAATATTTGATTATTTGAGTTTAGTGATTCATTTGATTTGGTTTCGAATTATTTCCATTAGATTAATTCATTTAAGCATTAAAAGAAAAGTATATAAGTGATATAAGACTGATTTAAAATTATGTACGATAGAATTAATGTGGCATCAAAAACTAAAAGGATTTTAGATAGCGCTTTTGATGAGCCTATTTCAGTTGAAGATGGAAATTACCTGATGAACCTAAAGGGTTCAGAAATCTATCCACTTTTAGCTGCAGCAGATGCAGTCCGGGAAGAGATTGTCGGGGATAAGGTCACTTTCATCAATAACTGCAATATCAATTTCACAAACATCTGCCATGTTCGCTGTGGATTCTGCGCTTTTGGAAAGGATCCTGACGACCCTGACGCTTATTTGCTGGATGATGAAGGAATTTTAAATAAGGCTGAAGGAGGCTATCGTGACGGTGCCCGTGAATTTACCTTGATGGGAGGAGTGCTTGAAGATGCTACAATTGAATATTATGAGCATCTTTTGAAACTGCTCAAATCACATTATCCAGATGTGGAGATTCATGGTTTTTCACCTACAATGATTAGGGATGCTGCATTAAACAGTGAAATGGCTGTGGATGATGCCTTTAAGGTATTGAAGAAGGCAGGTTTGGACACATTGCCTGGAACTGCAGCTGAAATCCTGACAGACAGGTCAAGAGAGATAATCTGTCCTAAGAAAGTCAAGACACAGGAATGGATTGACATTATCAAGATTGCTCAGGAAGTGGGCATTACAGGCTCTGCAACCATGATGTATGGCCATGTTGAGACTTTGGAAGAGAGAGTGGAGCATTTGGACATACTTAGACAAATTCAGCTTGATACAGGCGGATTCAATGAATTCATTCCTATGACATTCATGCATGAATACTCCCCTATATTCCTTGAGGGACAAAGGGATTTGGGAGCTACCGGCACTCAAGATCTTAAGCTTTATGCAGTTGCAAGATTGATGTTCGGGGACATCATTCCGAACATTCAGGTCTCTTGGGTTAAGATGGGATTCAGATTTGCTCAAGTCTCACTGTTGGCCGGTGCCAATGACTTAGGCGGAACTTTAGGTGGAGATGAATTGTCTGAAGCTTCTGGAGCTCCAGATGGTGTAAATGCAAGCATCAGAGACCTAACTAAATTGGTCAATGACTTGGGAAGAGTTCCATTAGAGAGAAACTCCACTTACACTGAGTTTTATCCTATTGAATTATAAATTTCTCTTTTTATTTTCAATTGTCTTTTTTTATTAGTCTTTTTTATTTTTTTTATCCTATTTTTCAAAATAATTTGTGCTGATTTAATTATTTGGAATTTT